>JAFADB010000268.1 GCA_023425225.1 Pseudomonadota bacterium | reverse complement strand
GCCGAGATGGTGATCGAGCGCGCCAAGCGCCTGGTCGAGCACAAGAAGGACGTGGTGATCCTGCTCGACTCGATCACCCGCCTGGCACGCGCCTATAACAACGTGGTGCCCAGCTCCGGCAAGGTGCTCAGCGGCGGCGTCGACGCCAACGCGCTGCACCGGCCGAAGCGCTTCTTCGGCGCGGCCCGCAACGTCGAGGAAGGCGGCAGCCTGAGCATCATCGCCACCGCGCTGGTGGAGACCGGCAGCAAGATGGACGAGGTGATCTACGAGGAGTTCAAGGGCACCGGCAACAGCGAAGTGCACCTGAACCGCCGCATCGCCGAGAAGCGGGTGTACCCGGCCATCGACATCAACCGCTCCGGCACCCGCCGCGAGGACCTGCTGATCGAGCCGGAGCTGCTGCAGAAGATCTGGATCCTGCGCAAGCTGCTGCACCCGATGGACGAGATCGCGGCGATGGAGTTCATGCTCGACAAGATGAAGAACACCAAGTCGAACGATGAATTCTTCTCTTCCATGAAGCGATGAACGAGCTCTTGGCTCGATGAAACGCTGAGCCTCGCGCATCCTTATCAAACAGAACGCCCCGCATTGCGGGGCGTTCTGCGTTGGTGACCCCGGCGGCGGAATCCAGGTGCCGGCTGATCCCGGAATTGCCGGGATCACGTCATTGGAGCCACGGATCGCCGCCTGGAAGGTTCAGCCGCCGTCCAGCGGCGTCAGCAGGCGCGGACCGCTGTCGGCACGGGCCATGTAGATGCCACCGCCATCGAGCAGCGCGTCCGGCGAGAAGCCGGGGGCATCCTGCTGTGCCTTCCAGGGAAGCGTCTGCCGCGGTCCCGGCACGTAGGCGTTCCACTTCCCGTAGGGTTCGGCAGGCTCTGGCCCGAAGGCGAAGCTCACCGGCACGCGCACGGTCCAGTAAGGCGCATCGGCCGATTCCCCGCGTGTCGGCGGGACGAAACTCCACTGCTTCGCCGCCGCCAGCGACGGCTTGGCCAGCAGGTCCCGCGCCCTGGCCATCCGGTTCTCGCTTGCCACCACCTTGAGATTGACCTGCTCGGCGACGACATCCTCGACGTTTCCATCGCGCCCCACCTTCACCGCAAGGTACACCGTGCCGGCGACCCCGCTGCGGAACGCCGCTTCCGGATAGCGGGGCGGGTCCATTGACCTGGCCGCCACCGATTCGCCGCTCGCATCCTTGCCGTCGCCGGAAAAATCCGCATGCCGGATCGCGACCTGGTAGCTGCCGTCGTCCTGCTTCTTGGCCACCACGCGCAGGCTCATCGGCGAACGGGCCAGCATCGGCTGGCCATCGCGCATGATCGGCTCGAACTTCCACTGCATCACCGAGCCGCGAACGAAATCGATCACGCCCTGCGGCAGCTGCGCCTCCTTCTCCAGGGCGACCGCGGTGACCGCGCCGGCGCGATCGATGTCGATGTTGCCGCGCACCAGCATGCTGCTCTCGATCTGCTTGCGCACCGCTCCGGGGCCGGCCGCGACCGCGGCACCGGCAGACAGCGCCAGCAACAGCGCCAGCCATCGCATTCCCGTCTTCATGATCATCATTCACCACTCCCTAGTCGTCGATGTCGGCCGATTGGAACGTGCGGCACCGGAGGAGTCAAGCAAACACTCAGACCAGCTTCAGCGTATCGGCATAGGGCGGCGTGTCCGGATAATCGCCGGCGCGCAGGCGTGCCTGCAGGTCGCGCCACCACTGCGGGTCGAACAGTTCGCCGTGGGCGGCGCGCACCGCCTCGCGCTGCGGCGCCGGCAGCCCCATGAAGGAGACGAAACGTTCGGGGAACACGTCGTGCGGGCCGACATGGAACCAGGGCTCGGGCGCCACCTGCTGTTCGTAGCCGATCGGCTTGGGCCAGTCGCGGAAGTTGCAGTCGGTGACCAGACACAGCTCGTCGTAGTCGTAGAACACCACCCGCCCGTTGCGCGACACGCCGAAGTTCTTCAGCAGCATGTCGCCGGGGAAGATGTTGTTGCGTGCCATGTCCTTGATCGCCTGCGCATAGTCGACCGCGGCCTCGCGCGAGGATTCGGCGGCCTGCTCGCGCAGGTACAGGTTGAGCGGGCGCAACCGCCGCTGCACGTAGCACAGTGAGAAGATCAGGTCCTCGCCCTCGGCCTGCATGCCGTTGGCGCAGGTCTCCCGCAGCTCGCGCAGCAACTCGGGGGAGAAGCGCGAGCGCGGGAAGCGCAGCGAGCGGTAGGACTGCGCGTCGAGCAGGCGGCCGACGCGGTCCAGGTGGAACACGAGTTCGTACTTGGCCTCCACCTGCTGCCGGCTCATCATCTTCGGGTAGGCGAAGCGGTCGCGAATGACCTTGAACACCAGCGGATAGCTGGGCAGGGTGAACACCGCCATGACCATGCCGGGAGTGCCATCGGCCAGCACCAGCTGTTCTTCCGGATAGGCCTGGAAATGGCGGAAGAAGGTGCGAAAGCGTTCGGTCTTGCCCTGCTTGGCGCGACCCAGCACCGTGTACAGCTCGTCGATGGGCTTGTGCGGCATCAGGCTGCGCAGGAACACCACCGCATCGCCGACCGTGGCCAGGTCGGCGTGGAAATAGCTGCGGGCGATGCCGAACAGCTGCGCCACGTCGGCGCGGCGGGTCAGCACCGCCTCCACCCGCAGGCCGTCGTCGTCGTTGACCAGCGCGATCACGCACGGCGAGAAGCGCTGCTCGCCGAACACGCGGCCGACCAGATAGGCGCGGCGCTCGCGGTAGAACACCGTTTCCAGCAGCTCGATCGCCCGTACCGGCTGCTCGCCCCAGTGGGCCAGGTCGTCCTGCAGGCGCACGGCGACGTTCGCCGCGCAGCGCAGCCGGTGCGCGTACGGCACGTCGAACGGGTAGTCGCCCAGCACCCGCATGAAAGTGTCGGTCGGGCGCAGCGAGGAGATCGCGTAGCTGTGCCGCGCCACTGGGTGGGTGATGGCGTCGGTGGGTTCGATGTCCAGCGCGACGAACTCCACCGCTGGGTCCACGCCCTGGGTGGCGAACAGGCGCCGCGACAGGGTGTTGTAGAAGGTCTTGTACAGCTCCTGGTCGATCAGCCCGGCCAGCAGCCGCTCGAAGTGCGTGCGGACCCGGCCCCACAGCTCGCGGTCGTGCGCACGCGCCAGCAGTACCGCCTGCAGCCGCAGCAGGCATTCGCCGATGCACTGGTCGTACAGCTCGATGCGCTCGACCGCGTCGCGCCGGGCGGCGTTCCAGTCGCGCGCCTCGAAGCGCGGCCGGGCGCGGCGGGTGATCTCGGCAAAACGCGCGTGGTAGTCCTCGAAGGCGTCGCGGACCAACTGGGCGATGGCTTGGGCGGTGTCGCTCATGGCGGCATCTTACCCATGGTCCATGCGCGCGCCGTGTCAGCGGCGCCTGCGGCGCGCCTGCATGGCCGCGATGGCCGCGATGGCCGGCTCGGCCGGGCCGGCGTGCCCGGCCGCCTGGTCGAACAGCCACTGGCGGAACGCCGCGAATCCGCGATGGCCGGCGGTGCGCGGCGGATGCACCAGGTAATGCGACCACGGCGTTTTCAACCGGTGCGGCGACAACGCCACGAGCTGGCCGGAATCGAGCAGCAGCCGCGCGCGCGTCACCCGCCCCAGTGCTACGCCCACCCCGTCCAGCGCGGCGCGGTGGTGGGCCTCGGAATCGTCGAACGAGGCCACGTAGCGCCTGGCCGGTGGCTCGCCGGCCAGCTCGAACCAGCGCTCCCATTCGCCGTCCGGATCGCCCAGCAACGGCCAGTCGGCGAGCTTGCGCACGCCCTGTCGGCGCATGCGCGCGATCAGCGCCGGGCTGGCCATCGGCACCAGCCATTCGTCCAGCAGCGGCTCGGCGGTCAGGCCCGGCCACTGGCCGGTGCCCACGCGCAGGGCGGCATCGACCTGCGGCTGGCGCTCGAAGTCGACCAGCCGCTCGCTGGAGAGCATGTTGAGCTCCAGCGTCGGATGCGCGGCCAGGAAGCTGGGCAGGCGCGGCACCAGCCAGGCCGAGGCCATCGACGGGGTGATGCTGATCGTCAGCACGTCGTCGCGCCGCGCCGCGAACGGCTGCATCGCCTGGGCGATGGCATCCAGGTGCGGGGCGACGCGGTCCAGCAGCATGCGGCCCTCGGGTGTCGGGCTCACGCCGCGTGCATGACGCTCCAGCAGCCGGTAACCCAGCCGCGTTTCCAGGGTGCGCATCTGGTGGCTGAGCGCGCTGACGGTCAGGTGCAGCGAGGCCGCCGCGCGCGACAGGGTGCCGAAGCGCACCGCGGCGGCGAAGCCTTGCAGGGCATGCAGCGGAGGGCGGGACACTTGAATCTCCTTCAAGTCCTGGTTGCAGAATCGTCGCTTTTTGCCGGAACAGCGTGCCTCTATCTTGATCTCCACTCAAGTGGAGGCATTGCCATGAAGATCCATCGCGACCTGCTGTTCCACCATGGGCATATTGCCAATGTGAAGTTGGCGCAATCGTTGGCCGAGCCGGCGGTGCCGCGCGAAGGCGCCACAAACGACGCGGCACAGCCAACAGACACCACGGAACGCAAGCCGGCCGCGGCGGCCGAGCCGGCCGCCGCGCGGCGGGAATGGCATGCCCGGCTGATCCGCAGCATGACCGCGCTGTCGCCGTTCCGCTGAAGCTGCCAGCCCGTCGGAAACGCAGTGGCCGGAGGAAATCTCCGGCCGCATGGTAAGCCCGCAGGACCGCGCAACGCGGTCCTGGGGTGGGACCTGGAACGGTCAACAAGTTCGTCATGCCCGCGAAGGTGCACTACTGTCCGGGGAAATGCGGGACCGGACAGTTGTCAGCTGACGTGGCGTGGCTCACGTTCGGAAGAGTGAGCGCGTCGTCCCCGCGCAGGCGGGGACCCAGTGCCTGTGCCTTGAAAGCTGCAGCTACCGAGAAATTGCGTAGCGGGTTGATTTCACCACTCAAGTCGCTGGGTCCCCGCCTGCGCGGGGACGACGAGTACACGGATGGCAGCCCACGGTCGGGCCCCGCTGTCGCCAGCAAGCTCGCAAGATCTCTGCCGCAAGCCCTCGCCGGCCGGGCAGGAAAACTTGCCCGGCAGGAGTGCGCGAAGACGATCAGTGCTTTCCGGCAGCCGAAACGCTCCATCACAGCCGAACGCTTGGCTACAGCGGGACGCTTTACTACAGCCAAACGGCTGGCCATAGGCGGCAATGGTAGCTCACGGCGGCCTCACCTGACGCCCTTTTTTCCGCGGTAACAGTCGCCGGTCCCCGCCTGGCCAGCCATGCGACTGTGGAAGGCGGCGGGGACGCAGCTCGGGATCTGCTGGCCGCTCCTAGCCGGCCAGCGTGGCCACCGCCTCGTTCAGGGTCTGGCTCGGGCGCATCACCTCGGCGGCCTTGCCCAGGTCGGGATGGTAGTAGCCGCCGATCGATACCGGCTTGCCCTGCACCGCGGCCAGTTCGGCGACGATCTTCTGCTCATCGCGCGCCAGCGCTTCGGCCAGCGGCGCGAACCGGGCCTTCAGCGCCGCGTCCTCGTCCTGCGCGGCCAGTGCCTGCGCCCAGTACAGCGCCAGGTAGAAATGGCTGCCGCGGTTGTCGAGCCCGCCGACCTTGCGCTCGGGTGAACGGTTGTTGTCCAGGACCTGGCCGTTGGCCTGGTCCAGCGTCCTGGCCAGCACCTTGATCGCCGCGTTGCCGTAGCGCTCGCCCAGGTGTTCCAGCGAGGCGGCCAGGGCCAGGAACTCGCCCAGCGAATCCCAGCGCAGGTAGTCCTCGGCCAGCAGCTGCTGCACGTGCTTGGGCGCCGAGCCGCCGGCACCGGTCTCGAACAGGCCGCCGCCGGCCATCAGCGGCACGATGGAGAGCATCTTGGCGCTGGTGCCCAGCTCCATGATCGGGAACAGGTCGGTCAGGTAGTCGCGCAGCACGTTGCCGGTCACCGAGATGGTGTCCTGGCCCTGGCGGATGCGTTGCAGCGATACCGCCATGGCCTGCTCAGGCGGCAGGATACGGATGTCCAGACCGGTCAGGTCGTGGTCCTTGAGGTAGCGCTCGACCTTGGCGATCACCTGCGCGTCGTGCGCGCGCTGCGGGTCGAGCCAGAAGATCGCCGGGGTGCCGCTCAGGCGCGCGCGGGTCACCGCCAGCTTCACCCAGTCCTGGACCGGCGCGTCCTTGGTCTGGCACATGCGCCAGATGTCGCCGGCCTCGACCGGATGCTCGAACACCACGCGGCCATCCTGGTCGGTGACGCGCACAGTGCCGTCGGCAGGGATCTGGAAGGTCTTGTCGTGGCTGCCGTACTCCTCGGCCGCCTGCGCCATCAGGCCGACGTTGGGCACGCTGCCCATGGTCGCCGGGTCGAACGCGCCATGCGCCTTGCAGTCGGCGATCACCGCCTGGTAGATGCCGGCGTAGCTGCGGTCCGGAATCACCGCCTTGGTGTCCTGCAGCTCGCCGGCCGCGTTCCACATCTTGCCCGAGTCGCGGATCATCGCCGGCATCGAGGCATCGACGATCACGTCGGACGGCACGTGCAGGTTGGTGATGCCCTTGTCGGAGTTGACCATCGCCAGCGCCGGGCGCCTGGCGTACTCGGCCTCCAGGTCGGCCTTGATCTGCGCCTGGGTCGCCTCCGGCAGCACCGCGATGCGTGCGGCCAGGTCGCCGATGCCG
The DNA here is from genome assembly GCA_023425225.1 of Pseudomonadota bacterium. GTDB lineage: Bacteria > Pseudomonadota > Gammaproteobacteria > Xanthomonadales > Xanthomonadaceae > MMGLT7. The sequence continues at coordinate 10,899 of JAFADB010000268.1, read as the reverse complement.
TTGTTGGGATCGAAGCCGGCCTGCTTGAGCGCGGCGGCGTGCTTGCCCAGCACGTCCTTGTAGAACTCGCCGACCACCACGCCGAACATGATCGGGTCGGAGACCTTCATCATCGTCGCCTTCAGGTGCAGCGAGAACAGCACGTCCTGCTTCTTCGCGTCCTCGATCTGCGCATCGATGAACGTCGCCAGCGCCTTGCGGCTCATCACCGCGGCATCGACGATCTCGCCGGCCTTGACCGGGGTCTTCTCCTTGAGCACGGTGGTCGCGCCGTCCTTGCCGACGAATTCGATCTTCAGGCTGCCCTCGCCGTCCAGCGTGGCCGATTTCTCGCTGCCGTAGAAATCGCCGCCGTCCATGTGCGAGACGTGGGTCTTCGAATCGGCGCTCCATGCGCCCATGCGGTGCGGATGCTTGCGGGCGTAGTTCTTCACCGACAGCGGCGCGCGGCGATCGGAATTGCCCTCGCGCAGCACCGGGTTGACCGCGCTGCCCTTGACCTTGTCGTAGCGCGCCTTGATGTCGCGGGCGACCTCGTCGGCCGGCGCGTCGGGATAGTTGGGCAGCGCATAGCCCTGCTCCTGCAGCTCGGCGATCGCGGCCTTGAGCTGCGGCACCGAGGCGCTGATGTTGGGCAGCTTGATGATGTTGGCCTCCGGACGCTTGGCCAGCGCGCCCAGCTCGGCCAGGTCGTCGCTCACCTTGTGCGCGGCGTCGAGGTAGTCGGGGAACTGCGCCAGGATGCGCGCAGCCAGCGAGATGTCGCGCGTCTCCACACCGATGCCGGCGGTTCCGGCGAAGGCCTTGACGATCGGCAGCAGCGACTGCGTGGCCAGGAACGGAGCTTCGTCGGTCAGGGTGTAGATGATCTTCGGGGTGTCGGACATGATCGGTACGGAGTCTCGTCGGGTTCGTGGAACAGCGGATGGCGCGGAGGCGACCGGGGCCCTGCGGCGCAGCGCACGCGGCAGTCCCGGGCCCGCCGTCGCATTCGGCGAATGCAGGCAAACCGCGCCGGGCCGCCGATTGTCGCGGTTTATGCCGCCCCGGAAAAGCCAGCATTGGTCGCGGCTGCAACCATCCGCCCGCACGCCTGCGCCCGACGTGGCCATCCACCACCGCGGCGGGCGCGGGCATCGCACCGCTCCCGGCGTGTTGTCGCCCGCACCGGACACGTAAAAAAGGCGCAGCTCGCGCTGCGCCCAAGGGGAAGTCCAGGGCCGGGAGAGAGTCGGCCCGATGGACGGTGGATCACTTCACTTCGAACTCCTGCACGGTGCCGGCAGGCTGGCCGTTCACGGTCACTTCGGCACGGTACTTGCCGACCGGCCAGCCGGCGGGATTGGTGAACTCGATATTGGTGGTTTCCGCGCCGGCGGTGTTGAGCGAGGCGCTTTCCTCGCCGGCCACCTGCCCGTCCTGGTAGGTCAGGCGTGCGCCGATGCTGGTGTCGGCCGCGCTGCCGTCGGTCTTGACCGAGACGATGATGGTGTCGCTGGGCTTGAGCGTGGCCACCGGCGCCACGCTCTTGTCGGCGGCGGCGCTGTTGCCCACGGCCACGCCGGAGACGGTGACCGGTGCGGTGGTCGGAGCCGTCGCCGGCGCCTCGCTCATGGGCGCAGGCGCGGTGGCGGTACCGGCCGCGGTGGCGGTGTCGTCCGCGGTCTTCTTGCAGCCGGCCAGCGCCAGCACGGTACTCACGGCCAGCACGACGGCATAGGCGGCTTGCTTGTTGGTTTTCATGGTCTTGTCTCCGATGCGATGGATAGGGTGCGCGCCCGGGCGGGCACACACCGAAGGTGTTCGATGGGCCTGTGCCGAGGTCACTGCGCCGGGATGCGCAACGTCTGCCCGGGCTGGATCTTGTCCGGGTCCTTGAGCACGTCGCGGTTGGCCTCGAAGATGCGGTTCCAGGCGTTGCCGTCGCCGTAGAAATGCTTGGCGATCTTCGACAGCGAATCACCGCCCTTGACCGTGTACTGCTGTTCGCCGGCGGCCTGCGCGGTGCTGTCCACCTTGGCGGTGACGCCGGAGAAATCGGCCTTCTGCGCCGGCGCGGCGGTGCTGTCCACCTTGGCGCTCACGCCGGAAAAGTCGGCCTTGTTGTCGTTGCCCATTGCCCTGTTCCCTGATCACGTTGGTCGGGAATGAACATGGCACAGCGATTGTTAAGAGCGCATCGCCCGCACGTGAACCCGCCCGCGCCGCAATCGACGCGGACCGGCGTCACTGGCGCTCGTCGCGGAAGATGCCCAGCGGGGTGGCGACGTCGGCGGTGGCGCGCCAGGGATTGATGTCCAGCCCGCCGCGGCGGGTGTAGCGCGCCTCCACCGACAGCGAGGCGCAATGGCAACGCTGCAGCACGTCCTGGAAGATGCGTTCCACGCACTGTTCGTGGAATTCGGCATGGTCGCGGAAGCTGACCAGATAGCGCAGTAGGCCCTCGCGGTCGATGCGCGGGCCGCGATAGCGCAACGTCACGCTGGCCCAGTCCGGCTGGCCGGTGACCGGGCAGTTGGACTTGAGCAGGGCCGAGGTCAGCACCTCTTCCACCTCGTCGTCGGCGGCGGCGAACAGGTGGCCGGCATTGGGCGGGCCATAGTCGTCGATGTCGATGTCCAGCAGGTCGATGGACTCGCCCTCGCCCGGCACGTCCACCGGCGGCAGGCCGAAGGCGACCTCCACGTCGGCGCCGGCGCGCGCGGACAGGTCGGTGGCGATGCGCTCGCGTACCGCGGCGGCGCTGTTGAAGCGCGCCGAGTTGAGCGAATTGAGGTAGAGCTTGAACGACTTGGACTCGATCAGGTTCGGCGAGGTGGCCGGCACCAGGAACGTGGCGGTGGCCACGAACGGCTTGCCGCGCGCGTCCAGCCAGCCCAGCTCGTAGCCGTGCCAGCGGTCGTGGCCGTGGAACGGCAGCGCGTCGGCGCGGATGCCGATCTCGGCGCGCGCGGCCGCGCGCGGAATGGGAAACAGCAGCGACGGGTCGTAGCGGTCCGGATAGGCGACCTCGCGGCCGAGGCTGGAGTCTTGCGGGGTATTCATCGCGGAAGTGTAGCCAGCGGCAGTTGAGCGGCGGGTGTACGGCGCGCCCGCGCCGCGACGCCGGGGCGTGGCCGGGCCGGAGGCCCGGCTCCCCGCAGGGCGGCGGCGGCGGACCGGCGCAAAGCCGCGCCCGGGCGGGCGGCATGTAACGTCAGTCATGGTCCAATTGCCGGGCGCGGGCGATATGCTTGCCGGGCTGAAGCCCCCCTGCGGGAAATCCTTCCCGTCTTCGCCACAGGAGTCGTTGAATGTCGCGTTTCTGGAAGATTGCGCTGCTCGTCGTGGCAGCGCTGGTCGTCGTGGTGCTCGCCATGCGCATCTTCGGCGGCAAGCCGCAACCGGCGGGGGGCGGGGCGGGCAACGGCCAGCAGGACGGGGACACGGCGCCGGTACCGGTCACCGTGGTGGCGGCCACCACCCGCGACGTCCCGGTCTACGCGACCGCGCTGGGCACCGTTTCCGCGCTCAATACCGTCACCGTCAACCCGCAGGTGGGCGGCCAGCTGATGAGCATCGACTTCAAGGAAGGCCAGGAAGTGAAGAAGGGCCAGCTGCTGGCGCGGATCGACCCGCGCTCGCTGCAGGCCAGCTACGACCAGGCCGCGGCGGCCAAGCGGCAGAACCAGGCGCTGCTGGCCACCGCCCGCTCCAACTACCAGCGCTCCAATGCGCCGGAGTACCGCGAGTACGTGTCCAAGACCGACCTGGATACCCAGCACAACCAGGTGTCTCAGTACGAGAGCGCGGTGGCGGCCAACGATGCCGCCATGCGCGCCGCGCAGGTGCAGCTGCAGTACACCCGCATCACCGCGCCGATCGACGGCATCGCCGGCATCCGCGGCGTGGACGCCGGCAACGTGGTCAGCACCAGCAGCAGCATCGTCACCCTCACCCAGATCCACCCGATCCACGTGCTGTTCAACCTGCCCGAGCGCGAGCTGCAGGCCACCCGCGAGGCGCAGGCGGCCGGCCCGGTGGAGATCGTCGCGCTCGACCGCACCGATGCCCATCCGATCTCCGAGGACGGCCGGCTGGACGTGATCGACAACCAGATCAGCAGCGACAGCGGCACCTTCAGCGCCCGCGCGGTGTTCCCCAACACCGACAACGCGCTGTGGCCGGGCCAGTTCATCAACGTGCGGGTGCGCCTGCGCACCATCGCCGGCGGCGTGGTGGTGCCGGCGCAGGCGGTGCAGCGCGGCCCCGACGGCGATTACGTGTACGTGGTGCAGGGCGACAACACGGTCAAGATCCAGACCGTCCTGCAGGGCGTTGAAGTGGACGACAGCAACGTGCAGATCGCCACCGGGCTGAAGGCCGGCGAGCGGGTGGTGACCGAGGGCCAGTTCCGCCTCAAGCCGGGTTCCAAGGTCAACGCGCTCAAGCCGGGCGAGACCCCGGCCGCCCCCACCGAAGCCGAGCTCAAGGCCGCCAGCCAGAAGCAGGGCGCCGGCAGGCGCGGCCCCGGCGGCCCGCCGCGCTGATCGTTCGCGCATGACCTCCCCGCCGGTCGCCCGGACCGGCACCTGATTCATCCAGCCAGGATCCGCCCGTGGGCTTTTCGACCATCTTCATCCGCCGTCCCATCGCCACTTCGCTGCTGATGGCCGGCGTGCTGCTGCTGGGCATCCTCGGCTACCGCCAGCTGCCGGTGTCGGCGCTGCCGGAGATCGACGCCCCCAGCCTGGTGGTGACCACCCAGTACCCGGGCGCCAACGCCAGCACCATGGCCTCGCTGGTGACCACGCCGCTGGAGCGCCAGTTCGGGCAGATCTCCGGGCTGTCGCTGATGACCTCCGACTCCTCGGCTGGGCTGTCGACGATCATCCTGCAGTTCTCGATGGACAAGGACATCGACATCGCCGCGCAGGACGTGCAGTCGGCGATCCGCCAGGCCACCCTGCCCTCGTCGCTGCCCTACCAGCCGGTCTACAACCGGGTGAACCCGGCCGACGCGGCGATCCTGACCCTCAAGCTCACCTCCGACACGCTGCCGCTGCGCGAGGTCAACCGCTACGCCGACTCGATCCTAGCCCAGCGGCTGTCGCAGGTGCCGGGCGTGGGCCTGGTGTCGATCGCCGGCAACGTGCGCCCGGCGGTGCGCATCCAGGTCAACCCGGCGCAGCTGTCGAACATGGGCCTGACCCTGGAGAAGCTGCGCAGCGCGCTGACCGAGACGAACGTCTCCGCGCCGAAGGGCTCGCTCAACGGCAAGACCCAGTCCTACAGCATCGGCACCAACGACCAGCTGACCACCGCCGAGGAATACGGCCAGACCATCATCAGCTACAACAACGGCCGCCCGGTGCGGCTGTCGGACGTGGCGCAGGTGGTGGACGGGGTGGAGAACGACCAGCTGGCGGCCTGGGCCGACGGCAAGCCGGCGGTGCTGCTGGAGGTGCGACGCCAGCCGGGCGCCAACATCGTGCAGACGGTGGAGCAGCTGCGCGCGATCCTGCCGCAGCTGCGCGCGGTGCTGCCGGCCGACGTGCACCTGGACGTGTTCTCCGACCGCACCGAGACCATCCGCGCCTCGGTGGCCGAGGTCAAATTCACCCTGGTGCTGACCATCTGCCTGGTGGTGGCGGTGATCTTCGTGTTCCTGCGGCGGCTGTGGGCCACGGTGATCCCGTCGGTGGCGGTGCCGCTGTCGCTGGCCGGCACCTTCGGGGTGATGGCCTTCGCCGGCATGTCGCTGGACAACCTGTCGCTGATGGCACTGGTGGTGGCCACCGGTTTCGTGGTGGACGACGCGATCGTGATGATCGAGAACATCGTGCGCTACATCGAGCAGGGCAAGAGCGGGCCGGAGGCGGCCGAGATCGGCGCGCGCCAGATCGGCTTCACCGTGCTGTCGCTGACCGTGTCGCTGGTGGCGGTGTTCCTGCCGCTGCTGCTGATGCCGGGCGTGACCGGGCGCCTGTTCCACGAGTTCGCCTGGGTGCTGTCGATCGCGGTGACGATCTCGATGCTGGTGTCGCTGACGCTGACGCCGATGATGTGCGCCTACCTGCTCAAGCCCGACGCCCTGCCCGAGGGCGAGGACGCGCACGAGCGCGCCGCCGCGGCCGGCAGGCACAACCTGTGGACGCGCACCGTGGGCCTGTACGAGCGCTCGCTGGACTGGGTGCTGGCGCACCAGCCGCTGACCCTGGGCGTGGCCATCGGCGCGATGGCGCTGACCGTGGTGCTGTACGTGGTCATCCCCAAGGGACTGCTGCCCGAGCAGGACACCGGGCTGATCACCGGCGTGGTGCAGGCCGACCAGAACATCGCCTTCCCGCAGATGGAGCAGCGCGTGCAGGCGGTGGCCGAGGCGCTGCGCAAGGACCCGGCGGTGACCGGCGTGGCCGCCTTCATCGGCGCCGGCAGCATGAACCCCACTCTCAACCAGGGCCAGCTGTCGATCGTGCTCAAGCAGCGCGGCGATCGCGACGGCCTGGACGCGGTGGTGCCGCGGCTGCAGCAGGCGGTGGCCGGCATCCCCGGGGTGGCGCTGTACCTCAAGCCGGTGCAGGACGTGACCCTGGACACCCGCGTGGCCGCCACCGAGTACCAGTACTCGCTCTCCGACGTGGACAGCACCGAGCTGGCCACCCAGGCGCAGCGCATGACCGAGGCGCTGCGCAGGCTGCCCGAGCTGGCCGACGTGGACAACAACCTGGTCAACCGCGGCAACGCGCTGGAGCTGACCATCGACCGCGACAAGGCCAGTGTGCTGGGCGTGCCGATGCAGACCATCGACGACACCCTGTACGACGCCTTCGGCCAGCGCCAGATCTCCACCATCTTCACCGAGCTCAACCAGTACCGCGTGGTGCTGGAAGTGGCGCCGGAATTCCGCACCAGCACCGCGCTGCTCAACCAGCTGGCGGTGGCCAGCAACGGCTCCGGCGCGCTGACCGGCTCCAACGCCACCAGCTTCGGCCAGGTGACCTCGTCCAACTCCTCCACCGCCACCGGCATCGGCAACCAGAACACCGGCATCGCCGTGGGCGCGGGCAGCATCATCCCGCTGGCGGCGCTGGCCGACGCCAAGGCCACCCACACCCCGCTGGTGGTCAGCCACGAGCAGCAGCTGCCGGCGGTGACCATCTCCTTCAACCTGGCGCCGGGCTATTCGCTGTCGCAGGCGGTCAAGGCGATCGAGCAGGCGCGCGAGGAGCTGCAGATCCCCTCGCAGGTGCATGCGCAGTTCATCGGCAAGGCCGCCGAGTTCACCGGCAGCCAGAGCGACATCGTGTGGCTGCTGCTGGCCTCGCTGGTGGTGATCTACATCGTGCTCGGCGTGCTGTACGAGAGCTACATCCACCCGATCACCATCATCTCCACGCTGCCGCCGGCCGGCGTCGGCGCGCTGCTGGCGCTGATGGTGTGCGGACTGAGCCTGTCGGTGGACGGCATCGTCGGCATCGTGCTGCTGATCGGCATCGTCAAGAAGAACGGCATCATGATGGTGGACTTCGCTATCGAGGCGCGGCGCACCGGGGTCAGCGCCTACGAGGCGATCCATCGCGCCTGCCTGCTGCGCTTCCGCCCGATCATGATGACCACCGCGGCGGCCATGCTCGGCGCGCTGCCACTGGCACTGGGCAGCGGCATCGGCTCGGAGCTGCGGCGGCCGCTGGGCATCGCCATCGTCGGCGGCCTGCTGCTGTCGCAGCTGGTGACGCTGTACACCACGCCAGTGATCTACCTGTACATGGAACGGCTGTCCGAGCGCCTGCGCGCCTGGCGCGAGCGGCGCGCGGCGCGGCAGGACGTCGTGGCGGGGCAGGCATGACCCCCCGGCCCGCCACCGTCCATGCGGGCGGCGTGAGCCGCGCCGCGCCCCCGGCAATGCCGATCGCGGCTCATGCCGCTCCCACGGCCCGGGCGGGGACCGCATGAACCTGTCCGGCATCTTCATCCGCCGCCCGATCGGCACCAGCCTGCTGGCCGCCGGCCTGTTCGTGATCGGGCTGATCTGCTACCTGCGGCTGGGCGTGGCGGCGCTGCCCAACATCCAGATCCCGGTGATCTTCGTCCACGCCAACCAGTCCGGCGCGGACGCCTCGACCATGGCCTCCACCGTCACCGCCCCGCTGGAGCGGCACCTGGGGCAGCTGCCCGGCATCGACAGCATGCGCTCGTCCAGCTCGGAGGGCAGCAGCATGGTGTTCATGATCTTCCAGAGCAACCGCGACATCGACTCGGCCGCGCAGGACGTGCAGACCGCGATCAACGCCGCGCAGGCCGACCTGCCCTCCGGGCTGGGCACGCCGATGTACCAGAAGGCCAACCCCAACGACGACCCGGTCATCGCCCTGGCGCTGACCTCGCAGACGCAGTCGGCCGACGACCTGTACAACGTCGCCGACTCGCTGCTGGCGCAGCGCCTGCGGCAGATCGACGGCGTGTCCTCGGTGGACATCGCCGGCGCCTCGACCCCCGCGGTGCGGGTGGACGTGAACCTGCGCGCGCTCAACGCGATGGGATTGACGCCCGACGACCTGCGCAACGCGGTGCGCGCGGCCAACGTCACCTCGCCCACGGGCTTCCTCTCCGACGGCCGCTCGACCCAGTCCATCGTGGTCAACGACTCGGTGGCCAGGGCGGCCGACTTCGCCAACCTCATCGTCGCCACCCAGGCCAACGGCCGGGTGGTGCGGCTGGGCGACGTGGCCAACGTCTACGACGGCCAGCAGGACGCCTACCAGGCGGCCTGGTTCGGCGGCAAGCCGGCGGTGGTGATGTACGTGTTCACCCGCGCCGGCGCCAACATGGTCGGCACCGTGGACCGGGTCAAGGCGCAGATCCCCGCGCTGCGCGGCTACCTGCAGCCGGGCACCACGCTCACCCCCTACTTCGACCGCACCCCGACCATCCGCGCCTCTCTGCACGAGGTGCAGGCCACGCTGATGATCTCCCTGGCGATGGTGGTGCTGACCATGGCGCTGTTCCTGCGCCGGCTGGCGCCGACGCTGATCGCCGCGGTCACCGTGCCGCTGTCGCTGGCCGGATCGGCGCTGGTGATGTACGTGCTGGGCTTCACCCTCAACAACCTGAGCCTGCTGGCGCTGGTGATCGCGATCGGATTCGTGGTCGACGACGCCATCGTGGTGATCGAGAACATCACCCGCCACCTGGACGAGGGCATGCCGCGGCTGCAGGCGGCGCTGGCCGGCGCGCGCGAGATCGGCTTCACCATCGTCTCGATCACCGCCTCGCTGGTGGCAGTGTTCATCCCGCTGCTGTTCGCCAGCGGCATGATGGGCGCGTTCTTCCGCGAGTTCACCGTGACCCTGGTGGCGGCGATCGTGGTGTCGATGATCGTCTCACTCACGCTCACGCCAGCGCTGTGCAGCCGATTCCTGTCGGCCGAGAAGGACGCCAGGCAGCCCGGGCGCATGAGTCGCTGGCTGGACGGCGCGCACGCGCGCATGCTGCGGATCTACACCGCCGCGCTGGACTTCTCGCTGCGCCACGCGCTACTGCTCTCGCTCACCCCGCTGCTGCTGATCGTGGCCACGGTGTTCCTGATGGGCGCGGTGAAGAAGGGCTCGTTCCCGCCGCAGGATACCGGACTGATCTGGGGCCGCGCCAGCTCCAGCGCCACCGTGTCCTTCGCCGACATGTCCGAGCGCCAGCGCCGCATCACCGACATGCTGATGGCCGACCCGGCGGTGAAGATCGTCGGCGTGCGCCTGGGCAGCGGCCGCCAGGGCTCGAGCGCGCAGTTCAACATCGAGCTCAAGAGCCGCTCCGAGGGCCGCCGCGAGAGCACCGCGCAGGTCGTTTCGCGGCTGAGCCTGAAGGCCAACCGCTACCCCGACCTGCAGCTGCGCCTGCGCGCGATCCAGGACCTGCCCAGCGACGGCGGCGGCGGCACCAGCCAGGGCGCGCAGTACCGCGTCTCGCTGCAGGGCAACGACCTGGCGCAGCTGCAGGAATGGCTGCCGAAGCTGCAGGCCGAGCTGAAGAAGAATCCCAAGCTGCGCGACGTCGGCACCGACGTGGACAGCGCCGGGCTGCGCCAGAACATCATCATCGACCGCGCCAAGGCGGCGCGGCTGGGCGTGTCGGTGGGCGACATCGACGGCGCGCTGTACGGCGCCTTCGGCCAGCGCTCGATCTCCACCATCTACTCCGACCTCAACCAGTACTCGGTGGTGGTCAACGCGCTGCCGCAGCAGACCGCCACCCCGGCGGCGCTGGACCAGATCTACCTGCCCAACAGCGCCGGCACCATGATCCCGCTGACCGCGGTGGCCCACCAGGAACCCGGCCTGTCGCCGCCGCAGATCACCCACGAGAACCAGTACACGACGATGGACCTGAGCTACAACCTCGCCCCGGGGGTGAGCACCGGCGAGGCCGACGCGATCATCCAGGCCGCCGTCGCCGGCCTGCGCATGCCCGGCGACATCCGCATCTCCGATGGCGGCGGCTTCGGCGTGCAGCTCAATCCGAACTCGATGCTGATCCTGGTGCTGGCGGCGATCATCACCGTGTACCTGGTGCTGGGCATGCTCTACGAGAGCCTGATCCACCCGGTGACGATCCTGTCCACGCTGCCGGCGGCGGGCATGGGCGCGATGCTGGCGCTGTGGCTGACCGGCACCGAGCTGTCGGTGATCTCGATGATCGCGCTGGTGCTGCTGATCGGCATCGTCAAGAAGAACGCGATCATGATGATCGACTTCGCCCTGGTGGCGCAGCGCGAGCACGGCCTGGCCCCGCGCGAAGCGGTGCGCGAGGCCTCGATCGTGCGCTTCCGCCCGATCATGATGACCACGATGGTGGCGATCCTGGCGGCGGTGCCGCTGGCGGTCGGGCTGGGCGAGGGATCGGAACTGCGCCGGCCGCTGGGCA
>JAFADB010000194.1 GCA_023425225.1 Pseudomonadota bacterium | reverse complement strand
ACTGGAAGGTGGTGGCGCTGGCGGCCGGGTTCTCGGTGGCGACCGGCCTGTTCTTCGGCTACTACCCGGCACGCAAGGCCAGCCAGCTCGATCCGATCGAGGCGCTGCGGCAGCAGTAGGCCGCTTGCCCTCTTTCGCCGAAGGGGGAAGCCTTGTTGCTGTCGTTGCTCTGCTCCCCTCCCCTGCGCTTTGCGCAAGGGAGGGGGCAGGGCAACAGCTAGAGTCACGATGTGCGTGCGGCATTGCCCGTGGTGAATCGGAGCTACTACCGCTGCAGATACGGCGCGACCAGATCGCGCCACAGCGCGTAGCCGGCCGCGGTCATGTGCAACCGATCGGGGCCGAACAGTTCTGGCCGCGGCTGGCCGTCGGCGCCCAGCATCGGCGTGTAGACGTCGACGAAATCGACGTTCTCCAGCCGGCCGGCCGCTTCGCGGACCAGCCGGTTGGCCTCGACCATCGCCGGCATCAGCCGCGCGCGCGAGGGGCTGGGCTTGATCGACAGGTAGACGATGCGCGTGCGCGGCAAGTCGCGGCGCACGCGCTGCACGAAGGCGAGGAAATCGTCGCGCACCTGCTGGGGGCTGCGCCCGGCCTCCAGGTCGTTGTCGCCGGCGTAGAACACGATGGTGCGCGGCGCGTAGGGCACCACGATGCGGCCGGAATACCAGGTGCTGTCGCGGATCTGCGAGCCGCCGAAGCCGCGGTTGATGACGGGCACGCCGGGGAAATCCTCGGCCAGCGAGGTCCAGAAGCGGATCGAGGAGCTGCCGACGAACAGCACGCCGCCCTGGACAGGGGGATGCTCGGCATCGCGTGCGGCGAAGTCGGCCATGTCGTGCGCCCAGTCGGCGTTGGACACCTGCTCGGGAACGCGGGGGACGGCGGTTGCCGCCGGGGTGGCCCAGACCGGCGCGATGGCGACAAGCCAGGCTGCCAGCATGAGCGCGCGCAGGACCGGTTTCATGGCGTGTCTCCTTGCGATGGAGCGCCCATGGTGCCGCAAATGGCTGCTTTGCTGCAGGTCGGCGGCGGACTCCTCGAGGATGGATCTTTCCCTGCACGGGTGGACGAGATTTCCGGGAAAGCACGGCCCGGCTCGTGCGGGAGCCGGGCCAGTGCCACTCACGCCTTCTGCAGTCCAGGCCTGCCATGTTCGATGGCGAATCTGGCGAAGGTTTCCTGCTTGCCGTCCGGCACCATCACCTGGTCGATGATCTTCATGTCGCCGATGCAGGCCGTGCGGTCCACCTCGCAGAGCACGTAGCCGCGCTTGTCGGTGGTGGCCTTCAGGTACGGGCTGTGCGCCAGCGTGTTCTCGGCCTGCGCATCGACGCCAAGGCCATCGGAGCCGGAGGTGATCGAAGTGGCGAGGAATTCGCTGGAGATCACCCCGGAATCGGCGTTGTCCTGCACAAGGTCGCTGGCGTAATGGCGGTGCGCGTCGCCGCAGACCGTCACCACGTTCCTGAATCCCACCTGCTGGATGTGGTCGAGCAGGCGCCGGCGGCTGGACAGGTAGCCCGACCACTGGTCGTCGGACCTCACGATCTGCCCGTCCTTCTCCCGTGCGTAGTTGCCCAGCGACACCTGGTGGGCGATCACATGCCAGCGCGGCACGGCATCGGCCAGGCCATCGAACAGCCACTTCTCCTGCGCGGCCCCGGTGATGCTGCGCTCGGGCGATTCCACTTCCGCGCGGTTGCCCATGTCGGCCTGCTTGCTGCGGTACTGGCGGGTGTCCAGCAGGTGCAGGTCGAGCAGGTCGCCGTAGCGTGCGCGGCGGTAGATCTGCACCTGCCCGTTGTGCGGGAACGCCGTGCGCCGCAGCGGCATGTTCTCGTAATAGGCCTGGAACGCCTGCGCGCGCCGCAGCAGGAACAGCGGGCTGGGCGTGCCGTCCTGGTCGTCGTCGCCGGCCCAGTTGTTGTCCACCTCGTGATCGTCGAAGGTGACGAACCACGGCGCCGCGGCATGCGCCGCCTGCAGGTCGGGGTCGGTCTTGTACTGCGCGTAGCGGCGCCGGTAGTCGTCCAGCGTGTAGATCTGCGGGCCGACGTGGTTGCGCAGGTTGACGAAGGGACGGCCGTTCATCTTGCGGATGCGCGTGGGGCTGGTGGCGCCTTCGTAGATGTAGTCGCCGTAATGGAAGACGAAGTCCAGCGGCTCCTCGGCGATCCTGCGCCACGCGGTGTAGTAGCCCTCCTCGTAGTGCTGGCAGCCGGCCACCGCGAAGCGGACGCGCTGCAACCGCGCATCGTCGGCCGGCCGCGTGCAGGTGCGTGCGATTCCGCTGTCGTAGCCGGCCACGTTGAACCGGTACCAGTACGGGCGCCCCGGCGCCAGGTCGTCGAGTTCGACGTGGACCGAATGCCCCAGCTCCGGATGCGCCAGCGCGGTGCCGCGGCGGACCACCTTGCGGAAGCCTTCGTCGTCGGCCAGTTCCCAGCCGACGACGATCGGCTGCGCTGGCATGCCGCCGCCGAATTCCAGCGGCTCGGTCGCCAGGCGCGTCCACAGGACCACGCCATCGGGGGTGGGATCCCCCGAGGCGACACCCAGCGCGAACGGCGTCCTGTCGAACCGGGGCGACTTGAGCAGGTTGCGCGGATTCAGCGCACTGGCGTTCTTCTCGGTGGCCAGTGCCGATGCCATGCCCATCCACGCGCCCAGCCCGGAAAGGCCGGAAAGCGCGATGAACCGCCGGCGATTGATGTCCTTCACGATGGCCGGCCTCAGTTGTAGATGATGTGGAAGTAGAAGAAGCGGCCGTAGTCGTCGATCTCGGTGCGGTACTTGCCGTTCGGCCCGGTGCTGTAGGTCGGCTGCTTGTTGAGGAAGTTCTTGGCCTCGTACTTGAGCGTGACGTGCTTGGCGACCTTGTGGCTGAAGCCCAGGTTGAAGGTCATGTACGGGTCGTAGTACGAATCGAGCCACTCCGTGTCGCCGAAATCGACCAGCATCCTGCTGCGGTAGTTGCCCGACAGGCGCAGCTGGGCCTTCTGCCAGGGCATGCGCCAGATCAGCGAGCCATTGAGCGACCACTCCGGCTGGTAGAGCAGGCGGTCGAGCCTGCGCGTGGTGCCGTCGCTGATCATGTAGTTGGTCTGGCCGTCCAGCCGCGTGGCATTGAAGAACATGTCGAAGCGCTGCCGTCCCCACTGCAGGTTGCGGTTGGCGACCGCCAGTTCGACGCCGCGCAGCTTCGACTTCTCGGTATTCATCGGCTGGGTCACCCGGTAGGTGACGTCGTCGACGTCGGCTAAGGTCGTCAGGGTGTAGATGTCGTCCTTGATCTGCTTGTCGAACAGCGCCAGCGACACCATGCCGTTGTTGCCGTTGAAGTACATGTCCCAGGCCAGGTCCAGGTTGGTGGACTTGCGCGGCTGCAGGTCGGGGTTGCCCTGCTTGATGGTGCAGTAGCCGAAGCCGTCGTCGTCCTCGCTGCAGCTGGTGCTGGTGGCCTGGGCGATGTTGCTTGGCGTCGGCCGGCCGAGCGTCCGGCTGGCGGAGAAGCGCAGGCGCTGGTTGTCGCCGAGCTTGTACAGCGCGTTGAGCGAGGGCAGGAAGTTGCTGTAGCCGCCGCTGGTCTTGGCGAAATCGGCCGTGTAGGCGCCGCCATCGATGCTGAAGGGGCTGAACGCGTCGAACCTGGTGTGGTCGTAGCGCACGCCGCCGATCAGCAGCAGGTTCTCCCATGCGTACTGCGCCGAGAAGTAGGCATCGGCGATGTCCTCGACGTACTTGTAGTCGCTGGCGTAGTCGGCGTTGGGATAGGCGGCGTCGTTGTTCTGCAGCGTCGGCACCAGTTCGGAGGTGAGCTTGGCATTGTCGATCAGCGGGAAGCCGGGCAGGGTGCCGAGCTTGGTCGAGCCGGGGTACAGGTAATCGTTGACCGCCGCGCTGGTCTTGAAATAGTCGAAGTCGATGTCCTGGCCGATGTTCAGGTGCCGGTATTCGGCGCCGGTGGCGAAACCAAAGCCACGTGCGTCCGCATCGAGGTTGTAGGTGAAGTCCAAGCGCAGGTCGTCGATCCGCTCCTTGGCGTCGCGCGGCGACACGTAGGCCTGCGCGGGGTTGAGGTTGTAGGTGGAGCTCTGCAGCAGGCTCGCGTCGGAGATGCCCACCGCATTGGGGAAACCATGGCTGTCGTTGGCGTAGTCGGCGTACAGGCCTGCCGGGTAGGCGCGCACGCCCCAGTACACCTGCGTGTTGTCGAAGGTCTCCTCGGTGTGGCCGGCGCGGAAGACCAGCTTCGCCAGCTCGCTCACGTCCCAGCTGAAGTTGGCGATCGCGCCGTAGTTGCTGCGGTCCCAGCGGTCATGGCGGTTCTTGATGTAGATGCTGTTGATCTGCGTGGTGCCGCTGTCCTCGGTCTGGTCCTGGATGTCGAACTTGGCGTTGCCGTACAGGTCGGTCTTGTTCATCGTCGAGTTCTCGTAGAACCGGTACGAGTACATCAGCAACGAGGCGTAGAACGGATCATTCGCCGGCTTCCATTCCAGCTTCACCGAGCCGCCGAAATTGGTGATGTAGTTGGTGTAGGTGCCGGTGCTGTAGTTGCCGGGCGCACGCAGGCCGTTCCAGTCGGCGTAGTCGGTCGGCGCCGGGTTGCCGGAGGTCAGGTAGTTGCCTTCGTCGTCGTGGTAGTAGTTCGATTCCACCCAGCGCTTGACGCTGTTGCGCGAGCGCTGCTGGTAGCGTCCCACCGCGACGATGCCGAATTCGTCGTCCGCGCCGAACTGGTTGGAGAACACCACCTTGGCGCTCTTGCCCCAGTGCCCCAGGGTCTTGTGGTCGCCACCGGCGCTGCGGGCGACGTCGGTCTCGGCCGTGGAGTAGATGCCCGCGACATCGGCGAAGACGTACTTGCCGGAGCGGTCGAACGCGCTGCGGCTGATGATGTCCACCCAGCCGCCGATCGCGTCGGCGGTCTGCTCGGCGCTGAAGCTCTTGTAGATGTCGGTGCGGGTGCCGATGTCGCTGGGGATCAGCTGCAGGTTGTTCATGCGCTCGCCCGAACCGCTGCCGCCGACGCTGGCGATGGCGATGCCGTCGATCGTGGTGTAGTTGAGGTTCGGCTGCACGCCGCGGATGGCGACGTAACGCGGCTCGCCGGCGTCTTCCACCGCGCTGATGCCGGGTGCGGACATCAGGATCTCGGCCAGCGTCTCGTCGCCGTAGCTATCCATCTCGTCGTAGATCACCGAGTCCTTGACCACCGGCGACTGCTTCTTCTGGTCGATGACCTCGTGCGCGGCGATCACCTTCACCGCATCGAGCGTGGTGGCATCCGACCTGCCTTCGTTCCCGGCTTCATCGGCCGCGAAGGCCGTGGCGGGGACGACGAGACTGGCGAAGAACATGGAAGCGGACAAACTCTGGCGGATGCTTGAACTCAGGGCACGGCGAGGGATCGCAATCATCTGGCGTGGGGTGGCGTTGATGGGGAGGGGCGGCATGATGGGGAAAAGTTGCTACCTCCTGATTACAGGAACGC
>JAFADB010000180.1 GCA_023425225.1 Pseudomonadota bacterium | reverse complement strand
ACGCCTCCACGATCGCGGGCCGCTCGCGGCCGGCGTCGAGCACGATGGCCGGACCGCCGCCGCTGTACAGGTCGCTCTGCGTGTAGCGCTGGTGCGCGTAGCGCAGCAGCACGTTGGCCACCGCCGCCACCGGCAGCGCCAGCAGCATGCCGAGGAAGCCGAACAGCTGGCCACCCGCCATCACCGCGAAGATCACCGCCACCGGGTGCAGGCCGATCTTGTCGCCGACGATGCGCGGGGTGAGCACGTAGCTCTCCAGCAGTTGGCCGACGGTGAAGGTGATGGCCATGCCGATCATCAGGTGCAGGTCGAAACCGCGCGCCTGCACCAATGCCGCCAGCACCGCCATCACCACGCCGGTGGTGGCGCCCAGGTAGGGGATGAAGCTGATCAGCCCGGCGATCAGCCCGATCAGCAGGCCGAGGTTGAGGCCGGTGATGGACAGGCCGATGGCGTAGATCGCGCCCAGTGCCACCATCACCACGAATTGGCCGCGCATGAACGCGCCCAGCACCTCGTTGGATTCGCTGGCCAGCCGCCCGACGGTGCCGATGTAGGCGCGCGGGATCAGCGAGGCGACGCGCTCGACCAGCTTGTCCCAGTCGCGCAGGAAGTAGAACGTCAGGATCGGCAGCAGCACCAGGTTGACCACCCAGGTGACCATGGCGAAGCCCGAGCGCGAGACGTAGCCAAACAATGTGCGCGCAAGCCCGCCGGCCTGCTGCCAATGGCTGCGCACCCATTCCACCAGCCGCTCCGGATCCAGCCACGAGGACAGCTCGAAGCCGGTGCGCTGCTCCAGCCACGGCACCGCGGTGGCGATGAACCAGTCGCGCGCCTGCGGCAATGCATTGATCAGGGTGACGATCTGCCGCTCGATCATCGGCACCAGGATCAGCAGCGCCAATACCAGCAGCAGCGTCATCAGCAGGAACACCAGCACCACCGCGGCGTTGCGCGAACGCCCGGCGCGCTCGATGCGGTCGACCAGCGGGTCGCCCAGCCAGCCCAGCAGCAGCGCCAGCACGAACGGCGTCAGGATCGGTGCCAGCAGGCCGACGATCCACAGCGCCAGCCCGGCCAGCACGATCCACTTCAGGCTGCGCAGGAACTGGGCGATCTCCGCTTCGGGGGAAAGGGTCATCTGAGCCGGTACTCCGCGCGCTCGCCTTCGAGGATGATCGGGCCCTCGGTCGGCATCGAGACCGGCTGCAGCGGACTGTTCTGGCCCAGCATGCGGTTGAAGCCGGCCAGGCCGGTCAGCAGGTCCAGGTCCAGCTCGAGCTGGTTGCCGCTGGCCTTCACCGGGCGGATGCCGCGCACCACCGACACCGACTGCAGGGCGGCGGACACGCGCAGGTAGTCGTCGGCCGACTGGATGCCGCCGATGGTCACGCGATAGACGCCGGGCGGCCCGGTATCGACCACCTTGGCATAGCGCTTGACCAGCGCATCGGCGGCGCCGTCGGCACCGGCGGCCATGGCCCGGCGCGCGTCGGCGTCGCTGCTGGACCAGCGCCCCAGCTCGCGGCCGCCGTCCACGAACACCCAGTCCGCGGTCCAGCCGCCACCGCTGCGGTACAGCTTGCCCACCAGCTGCATCGGCGGGCTGTAGCGGGCCGAGGCGCGGGCGATGGCGGCGGTGTCCTGGCGCCAGATCGCCCCGACCAGCGCCTGCTCGGCAGCCGAGCCGCCGGGCAGGCCGAGCCGGTAGCCGCGCTCGATGGCGCGGTCGAGCAGGCTGCGCGCGGCATTGGCCTGCTGCACGCCGACCAGCCGCGGGCCGCTGCCATCGTCGATCGCCAGCCAGGCCACCGGCTTGGGCCGTGGCTGCGGCCACACCGGCAGGCCCAGCGCGGCGGCCAGGGCGTCCACGTCCTCGGGCCGGAAACGCGCCACCAGCATGGTGCGGAAGCTCGGCGCACCGCTGGCCGAGGTGCCCTGGTCCTGGCGGTAGTCGTAGCTGTCCACGTAGTTGCCGGCGCTGCGCAGCGCCTGCGCCACGCCCGGGCGGCTCATCACCGAGCGGTCGCCGGACAGCTTGCCCAGCACGCTGCCCAGCGCGCGCGCCAGCGCACCGGCGCGGTCGGCCTCGCCCTGGCTGTTGACCGGGACCTCGGCATCGTAGGTGCCCTGCGCGGCGGCGGCATCGCCCTCGGTGCGCAGTTGCGCCAGCGCCGCGGCGGCCGGCAGGCACAGCAGCAGGGTCATCAGCAGGGCAAGACTGCGGCGCATTGCGGGTTCCATGATTCGTATCATCACCGGGAATTGTTGCCCGAATGGCGGCTGGGCGCCAATGTGGGCTGTTAAAATCGTCTTCTTTGCCAGCCCCGGTGCCTGCCCGTGACCCCGACGTCTCCCGCGAATCCTCCGCTGACCTACCGTGACGCCGGCGTCGACATCGACGCGGGCAACGCGGTGGTCGAACGCATCAAGCCGCTGGTCAAGCGCACCTTCCGCCCCGAGGTGATGGGCGGGCTGGGCGGTTTCGGCGCCCTGTTCGACCTGGCCGGCAAGTACAAGGAGCCGGTGCTGGTCTCGGGCACCGATGGCGTCGGCACCAAGCTCAAGCTGGCCCAGCAGTTGGGGCGCCACGACACCATCGGCATCGACCTGGTGGCCATGTGCGTGAACGACGTGCTGGTGCAGGGCGCCGAGCCGCTGTTCTTCCTGGACTACTTCGCCACCGGCAAGCTGGACGTGGACACCACGGTGGCGGTGGTCGGCGGCATCGCCCGCGGCTGCGAACTGGCCGGCTGCGCGCTGATCGGCGGCGAGACCGCGGAGATGCCGGACATGTACGGTCCCGGCGAGTACGACCTGGCCGGCTTCACCGTGGCGGCGGTGGAGAAGTCGCAGCTGCTCGACGGCAGCCGGGTGAGCCAGGGCGACGTGCTGATCGGCATCGCCTCTTCCGGCCCGCATTCCAACGGCTACTCGCTGATCCGCAAGGTCCTCGAGCGCAGCGGCGACACGCTGGGCTTCGACCTGGGCGAGTCGACGCTGGAGGACGCGCTGATGGCGCCGACCGCACTGTACGTCAAGCCGGTGCTGGAACTGCTGCGCCGCCATGGCGTGGACGGCATCCACGGCATGGCCCACATCACCGGCGGCGGGCTGACCGAGAACATCATCCGCGTGGTGCCCGAAGGCCTGGGCCTGGACATCTCGGCCAGCGCCTGGCCGCAGCCGCGCGTGTTCGCCTGGCTGCAGCAGTCCGGCAACCTGGCCGACAGCGAGATGTGGCGCACCTTCAACTGCGGCATCGGCTTCGTGCTGATCGTGCCGCCGGCACAGGCGGCCGCCATCGGCAACGACCTGGACAGCCTGGGCCTGCAGAACTGGCAGATCGGCCAGGTGGTGGCCGCGGGCGCGAGCGCCGAGCGGGTCCGGATCGGCTGAGCAGCAGCGACGCAGGCCCGCCATGACCGCCGCCAAGAAGGTCGCGCTGTTCGCGGTGACGGCGGTCTTCCTTGCCACCTGGATCCATCCGCGCTGGCCGCTGGAACAGGCACTGCACAGCCTGCTGACCGTGGTCGGACTGGCCGCGCTGGTGCTGGTGGACCGGCGCTGGCCGCTGGGCGACGGCTCCTACGCGGCGATCTGCGGCTTCATCGCGGTGCATTGCCTGGCCGCGCGCTGGCTCTATTCCAACGTGCCCTACGAGCAGTGGTCGCAGGCCCTGTTCGGCTGGTCGCCCGGCGAGGCCTTCGGCTGGCGCCGCAACCATTTCGACCGGCTGATCCACTTCCTCTACGGGCTTTGCCTGACGCCGGCGCTGCGGCAGCTGGCGATGCGGCGCTGGCCAGGGCTGGGCGTGGGCCAGGCTTTCGCGCTGGCGGTGATGGCGATCGTGTGCACCAGCGTGCTGTACGAGTGGATGGAATGGGGTATCGCGCTGGCCATGTCGCCCGAGGCGGCCGAGTCCTACAACGGCCAGCAGGGCGACGTCTGGGACGCGCATGCCGACATGCTGCTGGCAACGCTCGGCAGCCTGCTGGCGTGGCCGCGGCGCAGGAGGCGGCGCACATGACCACGGCCCCCGCCCGCATCGCCGTGCTGGCCTCCGGCCGCGGCAGCAATCTGCAGGCGCTGCTCGACGCCATCGCCGCCGGCAGCCTGGCAGCCCGGGTGGTGGGCGTGTTCTCCGACCGACCCGGCGCGCCGGCGCTGGCACGGGTGGAACCGGCGCAGCGCTGGGGACAGGCGCCTTCCGTGTTCGCCGATCGCGCCGCGTTCGAGCAGGCCATGGCCGCGGCCATCGATGCAGTCGCACCGGACTGGATCGTCTGTGCCGGCTACATGCGCATCCTCGGCGCCGCCTTCGTGCAGCGCTATGCCGGCCGGCTGGTCAACATCCACCCGTCGCTGCTGCCGCGCCACCGCGGCCTGCATACCCACGCCCAGGCGCTTGCGGCCGGCGACAGCGAGCACGGCGCCAGCGTGCACTTCGTGGTGCCCGAACTCGATGCCGGCGCGGTCATCGCCCAGGCGGAGGTGCCGGTATTGCCCGGCGACACGCCCGAAGCCCTGGCCGCGCGGGTGCTCGAACGCGAACATCCGCTGCTGGTGGCCAGCCTGCAATGGCTGGCCGCCGGCCGCGTGACTGAACGCGACGGTCAGGTATTCGTCGATGGTCAGTGCCTGTTTAGTCCGTTGCGCCTAGATTGCCAGGACAAGCTGACCTCCCCGCCTGCGTCCACGCACCGGAGACACGGCGCACGTGCATGATGCACGCCTTTCCTCCCTCGCCGTTGCCATGAAACCGATCCTGTTCAATGCCGCGCTGTTCGCCCTCGCCCTGCTGCCCATCGGCAGCGGCACGGCCCAGGAGGGCGCGCCCCCGGCCGCGGCCGGGGACGAGTGGTCGCCGCCGGCGCTGGAGCCGTTCGTGGCCACCTACCAGGCCTTCTACAAGGGCAAGGAAGCCGGCGATGCCACCATGAAGGTGCTGCACAACGAAGGCACGCAGTGGCGCGTGGACATGGCGGTGCATGCGCGCAAGGGCTTCGTCGGCGTGCTCGGGCTCAACCTCGAGCAGAGCACGGTGTTCGAGAACCGCGGCAACCGCTATTTCCCGCTCAGCCAGAGCACGGTGCGCAAGGGGTTGTTCCTGGGCAAACGCGCCACCGGTGTCTACAACTGGCAGACCCATACCGCGCAGTGGACCGGCGACTTGAAGAAGGATCGGCTGCAGCCGATCCCGATCCAGGCCGGCGACCAGAGCGCGCTGCTGCTGAACCTGTCGCTGATGCGCGATGCCCGTCCTGGCGCGGACCTGCACTACCGCTACGTCGATTTCGGCCGCGTGCGCCAGCACGACTACCATGCCGCCGACGCCACCGAGATCGTCCAGGTCGGCGACCTCAGCTACGACGCCCTGCGCGTGTACCGCACCAACGGCGGCAACGACGAGACCATCCTGTGGATCGCCAACGGCGTGCCGACGCCGGTGCGCATCCTCCAGCGCGAGGACGGCGAAGACCGCATCGACCTGCGCCTGATCGAATACCAAGGAGCCTGAGCATGAACAAGCCGTCCCGTCCCCTTCCCTCCCGCCTCCTTTCCATGCTCGCGGTGGCGGCGCTGTCGCTGGCGAGCCTGCCGGCGCTGGCCCTGCAGCCGTTCAAGGCCGACTACCAGGCCAGCTACATGGGCATGCAGGCCAACGGCGTGATGACGCTGGCGCAGGAGGGCGACAACCGCTGGCGCTACAGCCTGTCGATCAAGAACCAGCTGGCTGACCTGAGCCAGAGCACGCTGTTCGAGGAGAACAACGGCCAGATGCGCCCGCTCAGCAGCAATGATCGGTCGGTGCTGCTGGTGAAGAAGCGCAACGTCGAGGGCACCTACGACTGGAAGGCCGGCCAGGCCACCTGGAGCGGCGACGTCAAGCCCGAGCGCCGTGGCCCGGTGGCGATCAAGCCCGGCGACATGGACGCGCTGCTGGTCAACCTGGCCATCGCCCGCGACGTCGCCGCCGGCAAGTCGCTGAGCTACCGCATGGTCGACGACGGCCGGGTCAAGCCGATGACCTACCGCGTGGTCGGCCAGGAGGCGGTGACCGTCAACGGCAAGCAGCAGCAGGCCACCAAGGTCTCGCGTACCGATGGCGACAAGGAACTGATCGCCTGGATCGTGCCGGACCTGCCGGTGCCGGCACGCCTGCTGCAACGGGAGAAGGGCCAGGATGCGCTGGACCTGACCATCCGCTCGCTGCGCTGAGCCGCCCCGCCACCGATGTCCCCGACGACGCCCGGCACTGCCGGGCGTCGTGCGTTGCGGGGCCAGTGCTCGCCGCGTCACGTTTCGCCCGGGCGACCGCCGATCCGGCACGCCGCGGCGGTATGCAATTGCTAAACTCCGCGCACTTTTTGATCCTTCCCTGGATTGCCTCGATGCCCAACGTTCGCCCGCTTGCCCTTGCTGTCGGTCTCGGCCTGTTCGCCGCGATCACGGCCGCCGATGCCGCGCCCAAGAAGCGCGCTGCCGCCGCCAAGACACCCGCCGTCCCCGCGGCCTGCAGCGATTTCTACGATTCGGCCAATGCCGCCTGGCTCACCGCCAACCCGGTGCCGGCCAGCGGCAGCGTCACCGCGCTGGGCCAGCTCTCCGCGCGCGCCCTGCAGCAGCAGCGCGACCTGCTGGACGCGGCGATGAACACCCCGCAGGGCAACGTGCAGAAGCTGCTGGGCGACTTCTGGGCCAGCGGCCTGGACGAGGCCGCGGTCGAGCGCGACGGTTCCAACCCGATCGCCCCGCTGCTGACCCGCATCAACGCCATCAAGCGCGCCAAGGACGTGCCGCCGGCGATCGCCGCGCTGCACCAGGTCGGCATCCCGGTGGCCTTCAACTTCGGCCCGGACATCGACCTGAAGGCGCTGGACCGCCACATCGGCTACTTCATGCAGGGCGGCCTGGGCCTGCCCGACCCGGCCTACTACACCCGCACCGACGCCGAGACCGTCGCGCTGATGGGCCGCTACCGCGCCTACATCAAGCAGATCCTGGCGCTGACCGGCACGCCCGCCGACCGGCTCGACGCCGATTCGGCCTCGGTGTTCCAGATCGAGACGCTGCTGGCGCGCCAGGCGCAGCCGCTGTCGCAGATCGCCAACCCGTTCAACAACTACGCCCCGGTCGCCACCAAGGACCTGGCCAAGCAGTACCGCAACCTGCAGATCGGCGACTTCCTCAAGGTGCAGGGCGTCAACGACGACCTGGTGTCGATGTCCGATAGCGCGTTCTTCAAGCAGCTCGACGGCATGATCTCCAGCATCAAGCCCGAGCAGTGGAAGGCCTACCTGAGCTGGCGCGTGGGCGATGCGATGGCGCCCTACCTGTCGACCGGCTTCCGCGACGCCGAGTTCGGTTTCCGCGGCCGCGTGCTGCGCGGGCAGGCGGCACCGGCACCGCGCTGGCAGCAGGTGCTCGACGCGATCAACGTCGCCGCCGGCCCGATGCTGGGCCGCGAGTACGTCGCCCGCTACCTGACGCCGGAGCACCGCCGCGTGGCCGGGATCGTGGTCGACCAGGTGCGCCAGGCGCAGATCGAGGCGATCGGGCGCAGCACCTGGCTCAGCGCCGAAGCCAAGGCCGAGGCGCAGGCCAAGCTGGAGGCGATGAAGATCGAGATCGGCGCACCGCGCCGCGACCTGGACTACAGCGTGCAGCCGATGGGCCGCGGCAGCTTCGGCGGCAACATGCTGATCGCCTCGACCTGGCGCCATGGCGAGGAAATGAAGCGCATCGGCAAGGGCAACGCCGACCGCCGCTGGGACGTGCTGCCGCAGCAGCCGGCACTGGCCTACGACCTGGCGCAGAACCGGCTGATCGTCACCGCCGCGGTGCTGCAGCCACCGGTGTTCGGCTTCACCCCCGGCGCCGACCCGGCGCCGCTGTACGGCGCCTACGGCGCGCTGGTGGCCCACGAGATCTCGCGCGCGGTGGACGCCAAGGGCGCGCTGGTCGATGCCCAGGGCCAGCTGCGCAGCTGGTGGACGCCAGCCGACAAGAGCGCCTGGGCGCAGTTCGGCAACCGCATCGTCGCCCAGTACGGCAGCTACGACATCCCCGGCCTGACGGCGGTGAAGGTCAACGGCACCCTCACCCAGGACGAGAACCTGGCCGACCTGGCCGGCGTGGAACTGGCCTGGGCCGCCTACGGCAAGGTGCAGCCCTCGGCCAGCCAGGCCGGCAGCCAGGCGTTCTTCAACGCCTGGGCCGGGCTGTGGGCACAGCAGGTGTCGCCGGCAGAAGCCACACAGCGGGCCAGCTCCGACATCCGCGCCCCGGGCAAGTGGCGCACCAACGGGCCGCTGTCCAACCTGCCCGAGTTCTCGGCCAGCTTCGGCTGCAAGGCCGGCCAGCCGATGGTGCGCAACGACCCGCTGCAGATCTGGCCCTGATCGCCGGCGGCGCACGGCGCACTCCGGCATGAACGCAGAACGGCGCGGGAATCCCGCGCCGTTCTGCGTTTAAAGCCTTGGCGATGTTGCCGCGGCGCCGCGTCGACCTTACTTGACGATGCGCGGGCGCGGCGGCTTGCGCCCGCCGAACGGCGGCTGCCCGCGCCAGTAGCGGATCAGCAGCCAGCCGAACAGCATGCCGCCGAGATGGGCGAAGTGCGCCACGCCCGGCTGCCAGCCGGTGAAACCCAGCATCAGCTCGATCGCGCCGAACACGATGACGAAGGTGCGCGCCTTCATCGGAATCGGCGGGAACAGCAGCATCACCCGCTGGTTGGGGAACAGCATGCCGTAGGCCAGCAACAGGCCGAACACGCCGCCGGAAGCGCCCAGCGTCGGGTACGCACCGCCACCGCTGGACACCGTCCACCAGCCCACCAGCAGCTGGCACAGGCCGGCGCCGGCCACGCACACCAGGTAGTAGGTGAGGAAGCGCTTGCCGCCCCAGGTCTGCTCCAGCGGCGCGCCGAACATGAACAGCGCCAGCATGTTGAAGAACAGGTGGCCGAAGCTGCCGTGCAGGAAGCCGTAGGTCAGCAGCTGCCAGATCTGGAAGTTCTGCGCCGGCGAGAACGGGTCGAAGCCGTACTCGCTGACCGGCCACAGCATGAAGGGCGCGAAGGTGGCATCGCCCAGCATCCACTGCAGCAGGAACATGAGCCCGTTGCCGATCAGCAGGGCCTGGGTAACCGGGGGAAGTCGGGGGAACATGGATTGATCCGTTGGAGCCAGCCGCCATGATAGCCGCGCGCCCCCTGCCGGTCCGCACATCGCATCGACGCTGGCGGGTGGTATGGATGCATCGACGCGATATCGGTCGTGGTTCCACGCACTGCATCCGGTCTTGTTCCCCGCTCCTGCCAAGCCCCTCCCCTTGCGAAGCAGGGGGAGGCCAGGAGGGGGTTAGGCTCGGGTCACGACAGCGTCAGAAGCAACCCCTCCCCAACCCTCCCCTGCGCGCTGCGCGCGCAAGGGAGGGGGCAACAGCGTCGCCGTGACGGTTGGGGTCGAAAGCATCCGGGTTGGGCGCAATGCGATC
>JAFADB010000175.1 GCA_023425225.1 Pseudomonadota bacterium | reverse complement strand
GCGCGCCATCGCGTACAAGGCGTGCGCGAACAGGCAGCGGATGGCTACCCACTGTTGCGCGAAATCGCTCTACCGGCCCTGCGCCAGGCGCTGGCCGCCGGGCTGGACCGCGAGGCGGCGCTGGCGCAGACGCTGATGTGCCTGGTCGCCGAGGTCGATGACCTCAACCTGCTGCATCGCGGCGGCCGCTCGGGCCTGCGCACCGCGCAGCGACTGGCGCGTGCATTCCTCGCCGGTGGCGGCGCGTACCGGCCGCAGTGGAAACCGCGGTTGGCGCGCATCGGCGAGGCCTTCGTCGCACGCCGGCTCAGCCCCGGCGGCAGCGCCGACCTGCTGGCCTGTACCTGGTTCCTGCACTGCCAGGAGCGCATCCCGTGAGCCTGGCCCTGCTGTGCCCCGGACAGGGTGGCCAGCACGCGGCGATGTTCGCGCGCGTGCACGCCGATCCGCTGGCCGCACCGGTGCTCGATGCCGCCAGCGCCGCGCTCGGCCGCGACGTGCGGGAACTGGTCGTGCAGGCCGAGCGCTACGCCAACCGCTGCGCGCAGCCGCTGGTCTGCGCCGGCGCGCTGGCGCACTGGCAGGCGCTGCGCCCGCACCTGCCCGCACCGCGGCTGGTGCTCGGCTACAGCGTCGGCGAGCTGGCCGCGCACGCGGTGGCCGGCAGCTTCGATGACGCCACCTGCCTGGCGCTGGCCGCCGAGCGCGCGCGGCTGATGGATGCCGCCAGCCCGGCCGATGCCGGCCTGCTCGCCGTCGTCGGCCTGCGCGGCATGGCGATCGGCCAGCTGTGCGACCGCCATGGCGTGGCGGTGGCGATCGTCAACGGCGAGGACCACTACGTGCTCGGCGGACCGTCCGCTGCACTGCAGGCGGTGGCCGAGGCCGCCGCGGCACGTGGCGCGCGCACGGTGGCGCTGCCGGTCTCGGTGCCGGCGCACACGCACTGGCTGCAGGCGGCCGCGGACGCCTTTGCCGAGCGGCTGCGGACCGTCGCCGTGCGGGTGCCGGCCACGCCGGTGCTGGCCGGGATCGACGGCCTGCCGGTGACGACGGCCGCGCGCGTGGCCGCCACGCTCGCCGCGCAGATCGCGCACACCGTGCAGTGGCACTACGCGCTCACCCAGGCGGTGGAGCGCGGCGCGCGCGTGTTCCTGGAACTGGGCCCGGGCGGGGCGCTGGCACGGATGCTGCGCGACGGCTTCCCCGGTTGCGAGGCGCGCGCGGTGGAGGATTTCCAGACGTTGGAGGGCGTCGCGGAATGGGTTGCGGGGGCCTGCGCGCGCGCGGCGTGAGGCCGCGGTTCTCCATGGGTTTTTCGCAGGAGCGATGTGGGAGCGGTTATGGAGCTTTACCGGCACCCGATCGGCGTCCAGTGCCAGTGTCCCCTCTCCGGTGGGAGAGGGGCTTCGAGCACTGACACTCGACGCCAACCAGGTACCGGAAGACGTGCAACAACCCCGGAATGGCGGGCCGCCATTCGACGCTGTATGTGAATCAGGTGTCTCGGGAGGGCGCATGAGTCCACAAATCGCAACGATCATCGGCCTGGTGATCATGTTCATCGTCGCCACCGCGTTGCCCATCAACATGGGCACGGTGGCTTTCGCGCTGGCCTTCATCATCGGCGGCGTATGGGTCGGCATGGGTGGCAAGGAGGTGCTGGCCGGGTTCCCCGGCGACCTGTTCCTGACCCTGGTCGGCATCACCTATCTGTTCGCCATCGCGCAGAAGAACGGCACCATCGACCTGCTGGTGCACTGGGCGGTGCGCGCGGTGCGCGGGCGCATCGTGGCCATCCCGTGGGTGATGTTCGTGGTCACCGCGGTGCTCACCGCGTTCGGCGCGCTCAGCCCGGCGGCGGTGGCGATCATCGGCCCGGTGGCGTTGCGTTTCGCCAAGCAGTACCGCATCAATCCGCTGATGATGGGCCTGCTGGTGATCCACGGCGCGCAGGGCGGCGGCTTCTCGCCGATCAGCGTCTACGGCGGCATCACCAACAAGGTGGTGGAGAACGCCGGGCTGGAGGTCAGCGAGATGGCGGTGTTCCTCACCAGCCTGGGCTTCAACCTGCTGATGGCGGTGATCTGCTTCCTGACGTTCGGCGGACTGCAGTTGCTGCGCCGGCACGAGGAGGCGGCGGTCGGCGCGGACGTGCCGGCCGGGCAGGCGTCCGCGCACCAGTTCGCGATCGAGGGCCACGGCGCGCTGCTGGCCGCCGGCGGCGGCACCTCGTCCACCGACCCGGTCGCGCTGGAGGCGGTCAGGCTCACCCGCGACCGGCTGATCACCCTGGCCGGCCTGCTCGGGCTGGGCGTGGCGGCGCTGATCTACAACCTCAACGTCGGCCTGGTGGCGATCACCGTGGCGGTGGCGCTGGCGCTGATCTCGCCCAACGCGCAGAAGGGCGCGGTGGACGGCATCAGCTGGTCCACGGTGCTGCTGATCAGCGGCGTGGTCACCTACATCGCGGTGCTGGAGAAAGCCGGATCGGTGGACTACATCGGCAATGGCGTGTCGCAGATCGGCATCCCGCTGCTGGGTGCGTTGCTGGTGTGCTACGTCGGCGGCATCGTCTCCGCGTTCGCCTCCTCGGCCGCGGTGCTCGGCGCCACCATTCCGTTGGCGGTGCCGTTCCTGATGCAGGGCCACCTGGGCGCGGCCGGCGTGATCTGCGCGCTGGCGATCTCCTCAACCGTGGTCGACGTCAGCCCGTTCTCCACCAACGGCGCGCTGGTGGTGGCCTCGGCGGCCAAGGACGAGCGCGAGAAGCTGTTCCGCCGCTTCCTGGTCTACAGCGGCCTGGTGGTGGCGTTCGGCCCGCTGTTGGCGTGGCTGCTGTTCGTGGTGCCGGGTTGGATGTGAACAGGCCACGCGGCGGGTCAGGTACCGGAGCAGGGCCGCGAAGGCCCTGCTCCACGGGAGCGTGAGGGCGGGCGAAGTAGAATGGCGCCCATGTCCCTGGTTTCCGCCGCCGATCCGCGTCCGACCCGCAAGCGCGTGCCGCTCTACGAGGAGGTGGCCGCGCGCCTGCGGCAGAAGATCTACGACTACGAGCTGCCGCCGGGCGAGTGGATCGACGAGCCGGCGCTGGCCGACGAACTGGGCATCAGCCGCACGCCGTTGCGCGAGAGTCTCAAGCTGCTCGCCGCCGAAGGCCTGGTGCAGATCGACGCCGGGCGCGGCAGCCGGGTCACGCGGCTGTCGCTGGAGGACCTGAACCAGCTGTTCCCGGTGATGGCCATGCTCGAGGGCCGCTGCGCCTACGAGGCGGTGCGCCGCATCGACGGCGACGGCGTGGCTCGCCTGGAGGAACTGCATGCGGCGATGGAGGCGGCCGCCGCCATCGGCGACCTGGCCGAGTACTACCGCAACAACTACCTGATCCACGAGACCATCCAGGACTGCGCCGGCAACCCCTGGCTGATCCGCGTCACCCACGACCTGCACCGCATCCTCAAGATGCACCGCGGCCGCCAGCTGCTCACGCCCGGGCGCATGGCGCAGTCGCTGTCCGAGCACCGCGAGCTGATGGACCGCGTGCGCGAGCGCGATGCCGAGGGCGCCGAGCAGACCATGAACCGCCACCTGCTCAGCCAGGGCCAGGCGCTGGCAGCCTACGTCGCCGCCGGCGGCATGCTCAACGTTCCCGCGCCGCTGCCGCGCAGCGGCGGCATCTGAGCTCCTGCCGCGGCGGATCTTGCCGCGGCGCCTGGAACCATCCGCGCAGGACCGGGCATCCGCCTGGCCGGCGCCAACCCCCTCCCAGCCTCCCCCTGCTTCGCAAGGGGAGGGACAAACCCAGGCCCCCGAGGGCCACAAACACCCCCTCCCTTTCGCCGAAGGCGAAGGGGAGGGCCGGGGAGGGGTGCTCTTGGCGTTCGCGCTTCCAGCCCCCGACAACATCCTGCCGACCCCGATCCCGATCCCGATCCTCCGCGGTCCGCCCCATCGCCCTTCCGCCTTTCAGCAAACGCAGCCAACAGGCGCAAGCGCAAGCCAACGGCCCGCAAGCCAGCAGCCCGCCGCCCAGCCCAGTCCAGCAGCCCGGCCCAGCCCAGCCCAGCCCAGCCCAGCAGTGACGCGCTTCAAGCCCCCTCCCTTTCGCCGAAGGCGAAGGGGAGGGTTGGGGAGGGGTGCCTTTGGCTCCTGCTCCAACCAACCCCAGCCCCGTTGGTCCGACCAATCCCCAGAACCACCCGGCACAGCGCTCCAAAGCCCTCCATACGCCTGCGTAGCGGGGTAGGCATGGAAACGGTTGCGATACACTTGGCGGCTCACGAAATCCACTGTGGACCGCGCGCGGCGCGGCCGTATCCGGGAGCGCTATGAACTGGTTGACCGATGTGCTGAACAACGATCCGAATCCCGTCGAGACGCAGGAGTGGATCGAATCGCTCAAGGCCGTCATCGACGCCGAAGGCGCCGAGCGCGCGCACCAGTTGCTCGAGGGCATGGTCGAGCTGACCCGCCGCAACGGCGCCTACCTGCCGTTCTCGCCCACCACCGAGTACGTCAACACCATCAGCCCGCAGCACGAGGCCAAGAGCCCCGGCGACTCGGCCATCGAGTGGAAGATCCGCTCGATCATCCGCTGGAATGCCATGGCCACCGTGGTGCGCGCCAACCGCAAGCCCGGCGACCTCGGCGGCCACATCGCCAGCTTCGCCTCCAGCGCCACCCTGTACGACGTCGGCTTCAACCACTTCTGGCGCGCCCCCAGCGAGAACCACCCCGGCGACCTGCTCTACATCCAGGGCCACAGCGCCCCGGGCATCTACGCCCGCGCCTTCCTGGAAGGGCGCATCA
The DNA here is from genome assembly GCA_023425225.1 of Pseudomonadota bacterium. Taxonomy (GTDB): domain Bacteria; phylum Pseudomonadota; class Gammaproteobacteria; order Xanthomonadales; family Xanthomonadaceae; genus MMGLT7. The sequence continues at coordinate 413 of JAFADB010000175.1, read as the reverse complement.
ACGAGAGCCAGCTGGACAACTTCCGCATGGAAGTGGACGGCAAGGGCATCTCCTCCTACCCGCACCCGTGGCTGATGCCCGAGTTCTGGCAGACCCCCACCGTGTCGATGGGCCTGGGCCCGCTCAGCGCCATCTACCAGGCGCAGTTCATGAAGTACCTGGAGCACCGCGGCCTGATCGAGCCGTCCGACCGCAAGGTCTGGTGCTTCATCGGCGACGGCGAGTCCGACGAGCCCGAGACCCTGGGCGCCATCGCCCTGGCCGGGCGTGAGGGCCTGGACAACCTGGTGTTCGTGGTCAACTGCAACCTGCAGCGCCTGGACGGCCCGGTGCGCGGCAACGGCAAGATCGTGCAGGAACTGGAAGGCGTGTTCCGCGGCGGCGGCTGGAACGTCATCAAGCTGCTGTGGGGC
>JAFADB010000129.1 GCA_023425225.1 Pseudomonadota bacterium | reverse complement strand
ATGCGGGCGCCAGCGCGACGCACGCGGGCATCGCCCGGCGCCAGCGCCTGCGCGGCGCGCAAGGCGTCGTAGGCGCTGGCGCCGGGCGGCGTGAGCCAGTTGCCGCGGGCGCCGGCCGCGTCCAGATCGGCGAGCAGTTGCCGAAGGCGACGTTCGCGCGCGGCCGGCGACAGGTGCGATTCCATCGCCTGGCTGGCGCGCCGGCTCTTCTCCACGTTCTGCCGGGCATCGGCCAGCACCGGCGAGTCGGCCTGCAGGGCGGCGGCAGCGGCCAGCGAGCGCTCGGCATCGGCGAAGCGGAAGTCGGCGGCGCTGCGGGTCGCCTGCGCGGCATACGCTGCAACGGTGCGCTCCAGCCCCTGGCGGGCCTGCACGTCGGTGGGAACGGCGGCGAGGATCTCGCGGTATCCCTCGCCCGCCCGTGCCAGCCGCTGGCGGCGCAGATCAGCGTCGGCGCGCCGGCGCAGCTGGTCGATGGCGGCGTTGAGCGCGGCCTGCAGCGCCGGCAGGTCGTAGTGGCCGGCATCGTAGCCGCGCGCGCGCTCGATGATGTCCGAGGCCTCCGCCAGCCTGCCGCGCGCCAGCGCCTGCCTGGCCTGCTGCAGCAGGTCCGACAGCGCATCCTCGCGCCCCTCCAGCGCCGCCGTGCGCTCGGGCGCATAGCCGAGCACCTGTTGGTACAGCGGCAGCGCGCTGTCCGGAGTACCGTCGAGCCTGCCCTCGGCATGGGCCTGCGCGGCCCGGCGCAGCAACTCGTCGACGCCGGCGCCGGCATGGCGCGCCTGGCGCTGGCGCAGCTGCGCATCGATCTCGGCCACCTGTGCCTGCGGCACCTGCAGTTCACGCGCCAGCTGCAGCAGCTCGGCGGCGTGGGCGTACTGCCCCGCCGCCAGTTCCGCGCGCGCGCGCGCCAGCGCCGCCTGGCCGGTCAATGCCAGTCCCTGCCGTGCCTGCCCGCGGTCGCCGTCCAGCGCCAGCGCCGCCTCGTACAGCTGGCGCGCGCCCGTGCCGTCGTCGGCACTGAGCCGGCCGGCCTCGAGTGCCGCCTGGCCGCGGTCGAGCAGCTGCTGGATGCGCGTGTCCGGCCACAGCCAGTCCGCCAGCGGCTGCCGGAACACGGCGGCCGCCATCCCGGCCAGCAGCAGCGCAAGCAGCGCCCAGCGCCAGACCACGCGATCACGCCATGCCGGCACCTCGGGTGGGGAGACGGCGGCGTGATCGCGCATGGGCGACAGGCGGGAATGTTCGGGGTGATCCGGCGGGTGCACGGGTCAAGCTTAGCGTTGCCGGGGGCAAAACCGGCATCACGTCGCGGCGGCGTTCAGGGGGCCGGGGAACATGCCGCACCGCGCCCGGCGCGCGCCCTTCTCCGCGGCCCGTCGGCCGGCGCGCGGACAATGACGCTTCGTTCGGTGCGATACGGCGGGCGGCCCGGCACCTAGCCCAGCCGGCGCGCGTGGTCCACACCCGGCAGCGCGTCGAGCTTGCCGAGCAGGTTGGACAGCTGGCCGTAGTCGCTGACCTTCAGCCGCAGGCGGAACTGCACGCGACCGCTGTCGTGCAGGTTGTCGCTGTTGATCTCCAGCACGTGCGCGTCCTCCTGGGCGATCAGGTTGGTGATGTCCTTGAGCAGCCAGCGCCGGTCGATGCCACGCACCACCACGTCCACTTCGTAGCCACCGCCGGCCTGGCCCCATTCCACCGGCAGTACCCGTTGCGGGTTGGCCGCCGCCAGCCGCATGAACGCGGCGCAGTCGCGGCGGTGCACGGTGACGCCGCGGCTGCGGGTGAGGTAGCCGACGATCGGCTCGCCGGCGACCGGATGGCAGCAGCGCGCCAGCTGCACCAGCAGGTTGCCCACCCCCTGCACGGTGAACGTGGACGTGCCGATGCCGTCGCGGCGGGCGGTGGGCCTCGGCGTGGCCGGTGCCGGCGGCGCGGCCGCGGCGCGCTCGGCCTCCAGCAGCGCGCGGCTGACCTGGCTGGGACCGGTGTCGCCCAGCGCCACCTGGATGTAGAGGTCGTCGATGCTGTCGGCGTGGAACTTGCGCGCCATCGGCGCCAGGTCGGCCTGCGCCAGCCCCAGGCGCTTGAGTTCGCGTTCCAGCAGTTCCTTGCCGGCCTGCACGTTGCGCGCGCGGTCGAGCTTGTGGAACCACGCCCGCACCTTGTCGCGCGAGCGTCCGCTGGCCAGGTAGCCGTTGGCCGGCAGCAGCCAGTCGCGGCGCGGGTCGGCCTCCTTGCCGGTGAGGATCTCCACGCGGTCGCCGCTGCGCAGCTGGTAGCTCAGCGGCACGATGCGGCCGTCGACCTTGGCGCCACGGCAGCGGTGCCCGACCATGGTGTGCACGTGGTAGGCGAAATCCAGCGGGGTGGCACCGCGCGGCAGGTCGATGACCTCGCCCCTGGGCGTGAGCGCGTAGACCCGGTCCTCGACCAGCTCGGCATCCAGTGCGCCGGCCAGCGCGTCCTGCTCGCCCTCCTGCGACTGCTCCAGCAGCTGGCGCATCCAGGTGATCTTGCGGTCGAAGGCCTTCTCCGCGCCCTTGCCGCCTTCCTTGTAACGCCAGTGCGCGGCCA
>JAFADB010000126.1 GCA_023425225.1 Pseudomonadota bacterium | reverse complement strand
TCGGCGCGTCTATCATTCGCCGTTCCTCAGGTTCGCAGGTCCGGTTTCCATGCCCTATACCCCGATCGTGGCCACGCTCGGCTACGTGCTTTCGCCCGATGGCAGCCAGGTGCTGATGATCCATCGCAACACCCGGCCCGGCGACCACCACCTGGGCAAGTACAACGGCCTGGGCGGCAAGGTTGAAGCGGACGAGGACGTGCTGGCCTGCATGCGCCGCGAGATCCGCGAGGAGGCCGGCATCGAGTGCGGCCCGATGCGCCTGCGCGGCACCATCAGCTGGCCCGGGTTCGGCAAGCATGGCGAGGATTGGCTGGGTTTCGTCTTCGTGATTGACGGCTACAGCGGCACGCCGCTGCGCGCCAGTCCGGAAGGAACGCTGGAATGGGTCGAGCTCGGGCGCATCGGGCAATTGCCGCTGTGGGAGGGCGATCGCCATTTCTTGCCGCTGGTGTTCGACGAGGATCCGCGCCCGTTCCATGGCGTCATGCCGTATCGCGACGGGCACATGCTGTCGTGGAACTACTCGCGCGTGTGAGTTCTCCACATCCGGTGTGGATGAAGACCGTACAAAGCTGTGGACAAGGCGCGCAAGCGACTGAATGTGCTCGGGTGTTGCCCTCGATGGTCAAAAAATGACCAGTGTGCCGCAGGGTTTTCCACACCGGGTGTGGATGTTTCAGGGACAAGCCTGTGGATAGCCGGGCGCAGGCCTTGGCTGGCGGGCACTGGCGTCGTGTTGGCGAAAAAATGTCCAGGCATTCCGCCGCGGCCGAAGCCGCAATGCTCCGCAGGCCAAGCTCGCCTGATGAGTGTGGAGGAGATCGGGAGCCCGCAGCCGGAGCGTACGCGCTAACCTGTGCCGGTCAGGCCCGAACCGAGGTTCCATGAAACGCCACTTCTCGATGCTGCGCGAATTCCAGCTGGCCGACTGGTTCACGTTGGCCAACGCCTTCTGCGGCACCGGCGCGGTCTTTGCCGCGATGCGCTTCCTGCAGGACGGCCATCGCGGCGACCTGCTGTTCGGCATGGCGCTGATCCCGCTGGCCTTCGTCTTCGATGCGCTCGACGGCCGCGTCGCACGCTGGCGCAAGTCCTCGTCGACGCTGGGGCGCGAACTGGACTCGCTGTCGGACATCATCTCCTTCGGCGTGGCCCCGGCCGCGCTGGCCTATGCCTGTGGCATGCAGGGCGGCTGGGACTGGCTGGTGCTGAGCTACTTCGTCTGCTGCGGCGTCAGCCGCCTGGCGCGTTACAACGTCACCGCCGAGCAGATCGCCGGCGACAGCGACAAGGTGCCGTATTTCGAGGGCACGCCGATCCCGACCAGCCTGGCGCTGGTAGTGCTGCTGGCGGTGGCCGCGGCCACCGGCCAGGTCGGCGACGCGATCTGGTGGGGGCGATGGCAGCTGGGTCCATGGCAGCTGCATCCGCTGGTACTGCTGTTCGCCCTGTCCGGTTCATTGATGATCAGCAAGACGCTCAAGATTCCCAAGCCTTGAGCCGCCAACGGTTGCTATGATCGCGGCGTAGCCGCCTGGGAGGGTGACGATGGCCAGCCAAGGGTCCGACGACCCCCTCGATTTCGAAGCCCTCGCGCGCCAGTACTGGGGGGCGTGGGGCAGCGTGCTGCGCGAAGCGGCCGCCGATCGCGAAAAGCCCGACGATGCCGGCGACCGCTGGCGCCAGGCGATGGACTGGTGGAGCGGCCTGCTGCAGGACAAGGTGGGCGGCGGCGCGCGCGAGGCCATGCACAGGTTCAGCGGTCCGGCCGGCGACTGGTTCGCGACCATGCAGAAGGTGGCGGCGCAGTTCGCCGGGCGCGACACCAGCAGCGCCGAGGTCGCCCAGGCCTGGCGCCGGGCGGTGGAATCCCAGGAAGACCAGTGGCTGCAGTGGCTGACCGGCACGGCCGGCGAATCCGGCTCCGTCGGCTGGGATCCGGCGCTGGAGCAGGTCTCGCGCTGGCTGGGGCAATGGCGGCGCGACAACGCACCTTGGCTGGAGATGCCGGGCCTCGGCCTCGGGCGCAACCAGCACGAGCGCTGGCAGAGGCTGGCGCAGGCGCAGCAGGAGTACCAGGCGCTGGCGCAGGAGTACGCGCGGCAGCTGCGTTCGGCCATCGAGCAGGCGTTCTCGCTGTTCGAGCACAAGCTGTCCGAGCACGAGGCGCCGGGCGAACAGCTCACCAGCGCGCGCGCGATGTTCGACCTGTGGGTGGATGCGGCCGAGGAGGCGTACGCCGGCGTGGCCATGTCCGAGGAGTTCCAGCGCATCTACGCCGAGTTCGCCAACGCGCAGATGCGCTTCCGCGCCGCCATCCAGCAGGAGATCGAGCAGTTGAGCGAACGGCTGGGCGTGCCCACGCGCTCGGAGATGGATGCCGCGCACCGGCGTATCGCCGAGCTCGAGCGCCAGGTGCGGCGCATGGCCCAGGCCGCGGCTGCCGATGCGCCGGTTCGCCCGCGCAAGGAGGCGCCATCGCCACACAGGCCGGCGAAGAAGGCGGCGTCCGGCCGGACGGCTGCCCGCAAGGCCGCGACCGCGGCCAAGCCCAAGGCAGCCAAGGCGAAGAAGAAGCCCGCAGGCCGGGGCGGGAGCGGCGCATGAAGGGGCCGCTGGGCTTCGGCAGCGAAGACCTGCTGCAGGAGACGCTGTCGATGCAGCGCAAGCTGCTGGAAGGGTTGAAGCTGCTGCCGCAGGTCGACGACGTGCAGTACGGCGCCACCGAGCGGCAGGAGGTCTGGCGCGACGGCAAGGTGGTGCTCTACCGCTTCGTCGGCGACACGCCGCCCACCGCGAAGGTGCCGCTGCTGATCGTCTATGCGCTGGTCAACCGGCCCTACATGGTGGACCTGCAGGCCGACCGCTCGCTGGTGCGGCGCCTGCTGGAACTGGGCGAGGACGTGTACGTGCTGGACTGGGGCTATCCGGACCGCTCCGAGCGCTACCTGACCCTGGAGGACTACCTGCTGCGCTACATCGACGGCGCGGTCGAGCACCTGCGCCAGGCATCCGGGCTGCCGGCGGTGGACGTGCTGGGCATCTGCCAGGGCGGCACGTTCTCGCTGTGCTACGCCGCGCTGCGGCGCGACAAGGTCCGCAACCTGGTCACCATGGTCACGCCGGTGGACTTCCACACCCCCGACAACATGCTCTCGCACTGGGCGCGCCGGGTGGACGTGGACCTGCTGGTGGACACGCTGGGCAACATCCCGGCCGACCTGATGAATGCCAGCTACCTGATGCTCAAGCCGTTCCGGCTGAACCTGCAGAAGTACGTGGGCCTGCTCGACATCCTCGACGACCGGCCGGCGCTGGAGGACTTCCTGCGCATGGAAAAGTGGATCTTCGATTCGCCCGACCTGGCCGGCGAAGCGTTCCGCGAGTTCGTCAAGCTGTTCTACCAGGGCAACGGCCTGGTCGAGGGCGACATCGAGATCGGCGGTCAGAAGGTGGACCTGGCCGCGCTGGACATGCCGATCCTCAACGTCTACGCCGAACAGGACCACCTGGTGCCTCCGGATGCCTCGCGTGCACTGGCTGCGCTGGCGGGCAGCGACGACTACTCCGAGCTGGGCTTTCGCGGCGGGCACATCGGCATCTACGTCTCCGGGCGCGCCCAGCGCGAGGTGCCGCCGGCTATCCACGCCTGGCTGGAGCGCCATGGCTGAGGCACGACGCCGCGATGGCGGCGTCGTCGCGCGCCGGTTGCGGCCGTTGTGCTGGCTGGTGTTGGCGATGCCGCTGCACGGCCTCGCCGCCGCCGGGGAGACCGAGGCGCGGACCGAAGGCGAGATCGGCGCGTTGCTGGACCGGGTGGCTGTCTCCGGGTGCCGCTTCCAGCGCAACGGCAACTGGTACGACGGCGTGCGCGCCAGCGCGCACCTGCAGCGCAAGCATGCCTATCTGCGGCGGCGCGGCGTGGCGGTCGATGCCGAGGGCTTCATCGAACATGCCGCCAGCCGCAGCAGCGTCAGCGGCCAGCGCTATCGCATCGCCTGTCCGGGGCAACCCGAGCAGGATGCCTCGCAGTGGCTCCGCGACCGGCTGAAGCGGCTGTGCGAAGATCGCGGCACCGCTACCTGACTTCTAAATTGCGGCTATCCTCGGCAGCGTTGCCACCGGAATCCGCGCCCATGAACCAGCCCGTCCATTCGTTGTCGCGCTCCCTGAACGACCGCATGATCGCCGGCGTGATGGGGGGCATCGCCCATCGGTTCGGCTGGAATTCGACGCTGCTGCGCATCATCTACGTCATCGTCTCGATCGCCTCGGCGGCGTTCCCCGGCATCCTGGTCTATCTCATCCTGTGGCTGCTGATCCCCAACGAAGCGGACTGAGCCAGCCGCGGCGCCTGCTGCTCGTGGCCGGAGCACTGTGGACGCTGCCCAACACGCTGCTGGGACTGGTCGCCGGCGTTGCGGGCATGGCGGCCGGCGCGCGTCCGCGCTGGCGCGGGCGCGATTGCGCGCTGGTGTTCGAGGCCTGGCCCTGGGGTCCGGGCGGCGCGATGACGCTGGGCAACGTGATCCTGTTGAAGGGGCCCTCGCTCGATGCCGTCTGCTGCACCTACGAACACCGGGCCGGACGCTGCCTGCATCCGCCGGTGAGGCTGGGCGACCACGAGCGTGCCCACGTCTACCAGTACGCGGTGCTGGGGCCGCTGTTCCTGCCGCTCTACTTCCTCTGCGGCGGGATCGGCGTGGACAACCCGTTCGAGCGCGCCGCCGACCGGTACGCCATGAGCGGCCGCGGCTGGTGGCCGTGGAAGTTCGGGCGGTAGGACGCCTGCAGGCGCAAGGCGGGTGCCGGATGTCCTGGTAGTCGCAGTCCACAAGGAGTCGCGTTCCCGAGGAGCGAAGGCTTCCGTACGCTGTCGCAACCGGGTTCACCCCCTCTGAACGCGCCACGGGAAACCAGGCAGGCAACGATGCCTCCGTACATGGGTGGAGCTTCATTACTGCCGTTACCCCCTCCCTTGCGAAGCAGGGGAGGGCCGGGGAGGGGTGCCGTTGCTTTCTTGATCGGACGCAATCGCTGCAATCCCGAATTCCCGCGCGCGGGCTTCACCCGAGACGGGAAAAACCGAACAGCCGCGCCAACGGGTGGCGCCGCCGCTCGATGGCAGCCCGCAGTATCCCGGCCCCGAGCATGCTGTAGGTGATGCCGTTGCCGCCGAAGGCCATGGCGAACAGCACCCGCGGGCCGTGTTCGGCATGCGCGCCGAAGAACGGCAGCCCGTCGGCGGTCTCGGCGAACGTGCCAGCCCAGGCGAATGCCGGTTGCGGCGAGAGCCAGGGCAGGGCGGCGCCGATCTTCTTGCCGAGGCGTTGCGCCTTCCTGTCCACGCGGGCATCGCGCCGGTGCGGGATGTCGATGTCGTCGTCCTCGCCGCCGGCGACGATGCGGCCGTCGCCGGTGCTGCGCATGTACAGGTACGGACGTGCGGTTTCCCAGACCATGGTGTGCTTGAGTGGCCCCAGCTGCTCGTCGTGCATCGGGTCGGAGACGAAGGCATAGCTGCTGCGGTTGCGGGCCGCCGGGCGCGTCAGCCAGTGCTGGCTGGCATAGCCGGCGGCGATGACCACATGGCCGGCGCGGACGCGCGCCCCACCCGCGGTTTCCAGCAGCACGCGCCGCGGGCCGGTCTCGATGGCGGTGACGCGGCTGCGGTCGTACACGCCTGCGCCGTGGCGCTGGCAGCGTGCCAGCAGCCGGTAGGTCATGCGGTACGGGTCGATCCGCGCCGCCTGGCGGCTGAGCAGGGCGGCATGGCCGCGCAACCCGTAGTCGGCCTGCAGCGCCTGCGCATCCAGCCATTCGACCTCCAGGCCATGCCGCTGCCGCATCCGCAGTTCCTCGCGCAGGCCGCGCACGTGCCGGCGCCGGCTGGCGTAGTAGAGGCTGCGGTTCCAGCCGAAATCCACGCCGCGGACTTCGGTCGACAGATCGTGCAGCAGCTCCAGCGCCTCGCGGCAGGCCAGGTAGGCCTGGGCGGCCGCCTGTTCGCCGTAGCGCTCGGCCAGCTCGGTCATGTGGGTGTCGATCTCGTACTGCAGCAATGCCGTGCTGGCGCAGGTGCTGCCCCAGCCGATGTCGCGCTGTTCCAGCACCGCGACCCGGTGGCCGTGGCGGACCAGTTCGTCGGCGACCAGCGCGGCGCTGATGCCGCCGCCGACGATGGCCACATCGCACGACAGGTCGCGCTCCAGCGGCGGAAACGCCTGCATCAGGCCGTTGCTGACCGCCCAGAAGGGATAGCCGCTCTTGAGGTCCATGTCGGATGAATGCGGGAAGAGCACTGATCTAGCCGTATCGCCGGGTGAAGCACATGTGATCGGCTGAACGGCGTGCCGCGGGTGAACGGGATCTTTCGGCGGCGTGCAGGAAAACGTAACAACCCCGTCCGTATCCTGCGCGTCGCAGTTGAAGTGGCAAAAGGAGGAATACGCATGTCGATCATGCTTTACGTTGGCGGCAGCAAGGATGGCGACAAGGGCGTGGTGCCCTACGGATTCACCAAGTCGATGGCACAGACCGAGGCCGGCCCGGAAATCTACGTGGAACGCCGGCTGGCGCTGCACACCGGTTCCCAGGTACGGGTGATGGCGCTGGAATCGCTGGACGAGGACATCGTCATGCAGCACGTGCAGCGGCATTACGCCGGCTGAGGGACTGCCAGGGCATCTGTCAACGGGTTACGGCATGCGCCGGGCACTGCCAGAATGCGGACTTTCCGCACGCAGTCCCGGCTCCAGCAATGCAAGACAGCACGCTCGCCCAGAAGATCGCACAAACCATCGCCGACGAGATCGGCGCCCAGGCCGCCCAGGCCCGCGCGGCCATCGCCCTGCTGGACGAAGGCGCCAGCGTCCCGTTCATCGCCCGCTATCGCAAGGAAGTCACCGGTGGACTGGACGACACCCAGCTTCGCAACCTCGAGACCCGCCTGACCTATCTGCGCGAGCTGGAGGACCGCCGCGCCGCGGTGTTGGCCAGCATCGACGAGCAGGGCAAGCTGAGCGACGAACTGCGCGCCGAGATCGAGGCGGCCGACAGCAAGTCGCGCCTGGAGGACCTGTACCTGCCATACAAGCCCAAGCGCCGTACCCGCGCGCAGATCGCGCGCGAGGCCGGGCTGGAGCCACTGGCCGATGGCCTGCTGGCGGATCCCACGCTGGCACCGGAAGCATTCGCCGCCGGCTTCGTCGATGCCGAAAAGGGCGTGGCCGACACCAAGGCGGCGCTGGAAGGCGCCCGCGCGATCCTGATGGAACGCTGGGGCGAGGACGCCGCGCTGGTGGGCGAGTTGCGCGGCTGGCTGGCCGACAACGGCGTCATCCGCGCCAAGGTGGCCGAAGGCAAGGAGGAGGCCGGCGCCAAGTACCGCGATTACTTCGACCATGCCGAGCCGCTGGCGAAGATCCCCTCGCACCGGCTGCTGGCGCTGTTCCGCGCGCGCCGCGAGGAGGTCGTCTACCTGGAGCTGGACCCCGGCAACGACGCCGAGGCCGGGCACCTGTATGCCGAGGGCCGGGTGGCCCGGAGCGCCGGCGTGGCCGACCGTGGCCGCCCCGCCGATGCCTGGCTGCTGCAGGCCTGCCGCCTGACCTGGCGCGCCAAGCTGCACATGCACCTGCTGCTGGACCTGTTCAACCAGGCCCGCGAGAAGGCCGAGGCCGAGGCCATCGCGGTGTTCGGCGACAACCTCAAGGACCTGCTGCTGGCGGCGCCGGCCGGCCCGCGCGTGGTGCTGGGGCTGGACCCGGGCATCCGCACCGGCTGCAAGGTCGCCGTGGTCGATGCCACCGGCAAGCTGGTGGCCACCGATACCATCTACCCGCACGAGCCGCGGCGGCAGTGGGACCAGTCGCTGCACGCGCTCAAGGCGCTGTGCCTGAAGCACGGGGTGGAATTGATCGCCATCGGCAACGGCACCGCCAGCCGCGAGACCGACAAGCTGGCCGGCGAAGTCATCAAGGCCACCCCGGAGTTGAAGCTGCAGAAGGTGGTGGTCAGCGAGGCCGGTGCCTCGGTGTACTCGGCGTCCGAGTTCGCGGCCAAGGAATTCCCGAATCTCGACGTGTCACTGCGCGGCGCAGTGTCCATCGCCCGCCGCCTGCAGGATCCGTTGGCCGAGCTGGTCAAGATCGAGCCCAAGGCGATCGGCGTGGGCCAGTACCAGCACGACGTGGACCAGTACCGCATGGCCAAGGCGCTCGATGCGCGGGTCGAGGATTGCGTCAACGCGGTCGGCGTCTACGTCAACACCGCCTCGGCGGCGCTGCTCTCGCGCGTGTCCGGGCTGTCCTCCAGCGTGGCCGAGAACATCGTCCGCCATCGCGACGAGAACGGGCCGTTCAAGCGGCGCAAGGACCTGCTGAAGGTGCCGCGGCTGGGCGAGAAGACCTTCGAGCAGTGCGCCGGCTTCCTGCGCATCGCTGACGGCGACGAGCCGCTGGACGCCTCGGCGGTGCACCCGGAAGCCTATCCGGTGGTCGAGCGCATCGTCCAGGCCTCGGGCAGGCCGATCAAGGCGCTGATCGGCGACGGCGGCTTCGTGCGCTCGCTGAAGGCCGAGCAGTTCACCGACGAGAAGTTCGGTGTGCCGACCGTGCGCGACATCCTCAAGGAACTGGAGAAGCCCGGCCGCGACCCGCGCCCGGAGTTCAAAGCCGCGCGCTTCGCCGACGGCGTGGAGGACATCAAGGACCTGCGGCCCGGCATGGTGCTGGAGGGCGTGGTCAGCAACGTCGCCGCGTTCGGCGCCTTCGTCGACATCGGCGTGCACCAGGACGGACTGGTGCACATCTCGGCGCTGTCCGACAGCTACGTCAAGGACCCGCGCGACGTGGTCAAGGCCGGCGACATCGTCAAGGTCAAGGTGCTGGAGGTGGATGTGGCGCGCAAGCGCATCGCCCTGACCCGGCGACTGGAGGATGCTCCCGCAGCGGGCAAGGGCGGCGAAGCCCGCGGCGAGGCCGCACGCGGGCCGCGTCGCGATCGTGGCGATGCACGCAACGCGGGAAGGACGGGCCGGCCGCCGGCCGCCAGTGCGCCTGCCAACAGCGCGCTGGCCGACGCATTCGCGCGCGCGCGCAAGGGCTGATCGATTCGACTGGAGCCGGGGCGATTCCCGGCTCCACGGCCGTCCGCGCGGGCCGGCGCCGCAACGGTTACGCGGTCAGTTTCCCCGGAGCCCGGGACAGTGCGCCGAGCAGTTCCTCGGTGACATAGGGCTTGACCAGCACCACGCCCCGCGAGAACACGTGGGGCAGGGTATCGGCATTCACGCCCGTGGCCAGCACGAAGGGGATGCCGCGCGCGATCAAGGCGCCGGCCACCTCCTCGCTGGTTTCGCCGCCGCCGAGGTGGTAGTCCAGGATCGCCAGGTCGGGC
>JAFADB010000042.1 GCA_023425225.1 Pseudomonadota bacterium | reverse complement strand
GCTGCCATCGCCTGCGCGGTGGCGCGGTACAGCGCCCAGTTGCTGCGGCCGTGCTCCTTGACCCAGTACAGCGCATGGTCGGCCAGGGTGATCAGCTGTTCCCAGCCCAGCGCCTGCGGTTGCTGCGGGAACAGCGGGAATTCCACCATCCCGGCCGACACAGTCAGCGGATAGCGCTTGCCGTCGCCATCGCCCACGTCGAAGGCGTAGCGGTCGATGGCCTGCAGCAGGCGGTCGCCGAGCGCGCCCACCCGGCGGCGCGGCATCGGCCGGAACACCAGCAGGAACTCCTCGCCGCCCCAGCGTGCGACGTAATCGCCGTTGCGCACCAGCGTCTGCAGCAGTTCGGCCAGTTGCTGCAGGATGCGGTCGCCGGCGGCGTGGCCGTGGGTGTCGTTGATCGACTTGAAGTGGTCCACGTCCAGCAGCACGAACACCACCGCGTCGTTGCCGGCCTGGAAGGCGGGGTCGCGCTGGTAGAAGGACAGGTCGGCGGGGATCTGCTGGGCGAGGTAGCGGCGATTGCGCAGCCCGGTGAGGTAGTCGGTCAGGCTCATGTCCTGCAGGCGCTGGTTGAGCAGCTGAAGGTCCTGGGTGCGCTTTTGCACCAGGTATTCGAGATGGGCGCGCTGGGCGGCGTAGCGTCGCCGCATCAGCCGGTAGCCTGCATAGACCGAGCAGGCGATCAACGATGCCACCAGCAGGTGGAACCACGGCGTCTCGTGGAAATAGGCCGGGACCGTGAAGGCCAGGCCGGCCTGCGACCGGCTGGCGATGCCGCTGTTGTTGTTGCCGATGGCCTCGAAGCGGTAGTTGCCGGGCGGCAGGTTGGTGTAGGCCACCGAGCGTTGCTGCGGGGTATCCAGCGTGCGCCACTGGGTGTCGTAGCCGTGCAGCCGGTAGCGGATGTCGACGTGGTCCGAGGCCTGGAAGGAAAGGGTGGTGAACTCGAACTTGAGATCGCGCGCGCCGGCCGGCAGCGGCAGGGGGGCGTTGTTGCCGTGCGGGTCCAGTTCGACCCAGCGGCTGCCGACCTGCACGCGTTCGATCACCGTGGTCGGGGCGTAGTCGTTGCGCGCGGCCTGGTCGGTCTGCAGCACCACCATGCCGTCGCGGGTGGGCAGCCACAGGCCGCGGTCGCGGACGAAACCGCGGCTGTTGCCGGCGCCGTTGCAGCAGTCGCCCTTCTGCCCGCCGTGGCGTTCGCCGCGTTCGTTGAGCAGCATCTCCCCGGCCACCTGTTGCGCGGGATCGTGGATGGCGTGCAGCAGGTCGGCGAGGGGCACGCGGTAGATGCCGCGCAGGCCGGCGACCCACAGGTAGGTATCGTCGTGGCTGAGGAAGAAGGCCGCGTTGAGCGGAACGCCGCGGCTGCGGCCCAGCCGTGTCCAGTGGCCGTGGTCGCGGATCAGCAGGTCCTCATGGGTGAGCGTGCCCAGCACCCATTGTCCGCCGGGCAGCTCGTGGATGGCGGTGACGTGCAGGTCCTGGCCGATCGCCGGATCCGGCCCGGCCGGCTGCAGGCGCGTACCGTCCCAGCGGTACAGGCCGCTCTGCGTGCCGACCAGCAAGGTGCCGTCGCGGGTTTCGTGCAGCACGCGCACGCGTGGGTCGGGCAGGCCCTGTTCCTCGGCGAAGCGCTGCATCCGCCCTTGGGTGTCCAGCCGGTACAGGCCCTGCACGGTCGCGAACCACAGCTGGCCGCGGCGATCGCGCAGGATGCCGTTGACCTGGGTGCCGCGCATCGCTTCCAGCGCCGGCAACGGCTGCAGCTGGCCGCGGCGCCACAGGGCCGCGCCGGCGCGGGTGCCGATCCAGATACCGTCCGCATCCGGCAGCAGCGAATATGCGGCCGGATGCGGCAGGTCGCGGCCCTGCACCACGGTGCGGAAGCGGCCATGGTCGAAGCACGCCAGGCCATCGTTGCTGCCCGCCCAGATGGTGCCGTCACTGCCCTGCGCGACCGACCACAGCAATCGGTTGGCCAGGCCGTCGCGGCTGCTGTAGCGCCGCGTCCAGCCGTTCCACAGCCGGCTGACGCCTTCGGCGGCGCTGCCCAGCCACAGGTTGTGTTCGCGGTCCTCGTACAGGCTCTGCAACGACTGCGCGGCCTCGCTGCCTTCGATCCGCTCGGTTTCGCGGCCGTCGCGGACCCGGATCAGTGCGCCGGGCGTGGCCACCCAGAGGTTGGCGTCGTGGTCGGCCAGCATCGCTTCGATCGGTGCCCGGGCCAGCGATGGCGCCTGCTCGTGGCGCCGCCAGCTGCCGTCCAGCCGGAACAGGCCCGCACGGGTGCCGGCCCATAGCTTGCCCTGCGCGGCGACCAGGTGGTCCACCGTGACCATCGCCGCTTCCGGCGGCAGGGCGCGGCAATCGAACCGGTCGGCCTGCATGCGGCAGACCTGGCCGAGGGCGCCGATCCACAACGCATCGCCCTGCGCCAGCAGCGAGTGCGGTGCATCGGGCGCTTGGGCGACCGGCTCGGGCGTGGCGCCATCGACGCGGTACAGACCGCGCGAGGTGGCCGCGTAGACCCCGCCGTGCAGGCTTGCGAGCGCGTGTACTTCGTATGCCTGCGCGCTGTCGCCGGGAAAGCCGATGCGCCGGAAACGGGTGCCCTCGCGCACCGCCAGACCCTGCGGCGTGCCGATCCACAGCCGGTCGTCCGGGGCCACGTGCAGGACGCTGATCGTGGTGCCCGGCAGTTCCGGGGTCGTGTCCATGTCGTAGGTGACGAAGCGTACGCCGTCGAACCGCGCCAGCCCGGCCTGGGTACCCAGCCACAGATAGCCCGGCCCATCCTGGGTGATGGTGCTGACGGTCAGCTGCGGCAGCCCCTGTTCCACCGACCAGTTGTTGCGCACGTAGTCGTGGAACGGCTTGTGCGGGTCGAGCGCGGCGACCGCCGGAAGCGAGCCGCACGCCGCCAGGCCCACGCAGAGTCTTGCGGCGAGGGAGCGCGTCATCCGGACGAGGACGTGCGACGGCTGGAGCATGGCGGGAACCTGGGGCTTCAATCCCCTATCGGCCGGGGGCGGCGGAGATTGAATCCGGCCGTGTTCGCGTCGTGGGGATGGCCGCTGCCAGGGGCCGGGTCGAGCCGTCGCGTGGTCCGGTTGGGGGCCGCCATGTGGCCCGGGTAGGCGAAGTACCCCTGGGGCCGAAAGGGATGGCGCCGAGGACGCGGGCGTTGCAGAGGACCTCCCTTCTCCCGCTTGCGGGGGAAGAGCCTGCCCCCGCGAAGGCGGGGGTGCCCTAAGGACGGATGGGGGCTGCCGGGAGCATGGGAAAGCACAGCAAAAGCACCCCCATTCCGGCGCTACGCTCCCTCCTTCCCCCCAAGCGGGAGAAGGAGAGAACCAGGAGCTGGCGATTCCAGAGTCGCCAAGCATGATGAAGCGGCAAATCCGCGCAGCCACGGCCGCTTCAACGTTTCCCGGACAGGGGCGTCGTGGCGGTGACGACGGCGGAGTAGCCGCCGGGCATGGCGCCGAGCGGCACGGTCCACCCGCGCCGGTCCCTCAGCACTCGATGACGTTGACCGCCAGCCCGCCGCGCGAGGTTTCCTTGTACTTGTCCTGCATGTCGCGGCCGGTGTCGCGCATGGTGCGGATGACCTTGTCCAGCGAGACCTTGTGCTTGCCGTCGCCGCGCATGGCCATGCGGCTGGCGTTGATCGCCTTGACCGCGCCCATGGCGTTGCGCTCGATGCAGGGGATCTGCACCAGCCCGCCGATCGGGTCGCAGGTCAGGCCGAGGTTGTGCTCCATGCCGATCTCGGCGGCGTTCTCGATCTGGCTGGCGGTCCCGCCGAGCGCGGCGACCAGGCCGCCGGCGGCCATCGAGCAGGCCACGCCGACCTCGCCCTGGCAGCCGACCTCGGCGCCGGAGATCGAGGCGTTCTCCTTGTAGAGGATGCCGATGGCTGCGGCGGTGAGCAGGAAGTCGAAGATGCGCTGCTCGCCGCTGCCCGGGCAGAAGCGGTCGAGGTAGTGCAGCACCGCCGGGATGATGCCGGCCGCACCGTTGGTGGGCGCGGTGACCACGCGGCCGCCGGCGGCGTTCTCCTCGTTGACGGCGAGGGCGTACAGGTTGACCCAGTCCAGCGTGGTCAGCGGGTCGCGCATCGCCGCCTCGGGCTTGGACGACAGTTCGCGGTACAGCGCCGGCGCGCGGCGCGAGACGTGCAGGCCGCCGGGCAGGGTGCCTTCCTCGCGGATGCCGCGCGCCACGCAGCTCTGCATCGCGTTCCAGATCTCGCGCAGGCCGGCGCGGATCTCGTCCTCGCTGCGCCAGCTCTTCTCGTTCTCGAACATCAGCTGGGCGATGCTCAGCCCGCTGCGCGCGGCCTGCGCCAGCAGTTCGTCCCCACTGTGGAAAGGGTAGGGCAGCGGCGTCTCGTCGGCGACGATGCGGTCCTCGGCGGCCTCGTCGGCGTTGACCACGAAGCCGCCACCGACCGAGTAGTAGTCGCGCGTGGCGATGACCTGTCCGGCGGCATCGAAGGCGGTGAAGCGCATGCCGTTGGTGTGGTAGGGCAGCTTCTGCCGCTTGTTCATCGCCAGGTCGCGCTTCTCGTCGAAGGCGATCTCGTGCTGGCCCATGAGGTTGATGCGCTTGCCGCTGCGGATGCGCTCCAGCGTGGCGGGGATGATGTCCGGGTCGATCAGGTTCGGGCGCTGGCCTTCCAGTCCCAGCAGCACCGCCTTGTCGGTGCCGTGGCCGCGGCCGGTCAGCGCCAGCGAGCCGAACACCTCGGCGCGCAGGCGCGCCACGTCGGGCAGCCGGCCCGGATCGAGCAGCCAGCGGTGGACGAAGCGTTCGGCGGCGCGCATCGGCCCCACCGTGTGCGAGGAGCTCGGCCCGATGCCGATCTTGAACAGGTCGAAGGTGCTGACGGCCATGGCTTAGCGGCTGCGTTGGGAGCGGGGGGCGAAGACGGGAGGTGCGGTGTGGCTGAGGCGGTCGGCGAGCGCGGCGCGCACGCTGGCGTGGGTGCGCGCCAGGTGCTCTTCGTGCAGGCGGCAGGCCTTGATCACGTTGCGCTGCAGCGCGGCCTCGGCGATGGCCTGGTGCTCGTCCCAGGTGAAACGCTTGTCGCGTGCGCGCGGCAGGGCCGCGTAGCGGTAGCGTTCGGCCTGGTGGTAGAAGCTTTCCTGCAGCTTGAGCAGCCAGGGCGAACGGCAGGCCGCCAGCAACGCCTGGTGGAAGGCATGGTTGCGCGCTTCCAGCGCATCGAGCTGTTCCGGCGGCAGCACCACCGGGCGGCCGGAGACCGGCGCTTCCAGCTCGCCCAGCGCCGCCAGCGACTGCCGCAGGCAGGCCTCCCACGACCCGTCGCCGTGCAGGATCGAGTCGTTCATCGCCTCGTCCACCACCAGGTTGCGCACCCGGGCGATGTCGTCCAGTTCCTGCAGCGACAGCGGCGCGACCATGAAGCCACGCTGGTCCTCGCTGACCACCAGCTGCTC
>JAFADB010000025.1 GCA_023425225.1 Pseudomonadota bacterium | reverse complement strand
CCAGCCCGGCGAACGCGCCGCCGCAGATGAACAGGATGTTCTTGGTGTCCACCTGCAGGAACTCCTGCTGCGGATGCTTGCGCCCGCCCTGCGGCGGCACCGAGGCCACGGTGCCCTCGATCAGCTTCAGCAGCGCCTGCTGCACGCCCTCGCCGGACACGTCGCGGGTGATCGACGGGTTCTCGCTCTTGCGCGAGATCTTGTCGATCTCGTCGATGTAGACGATGCCCTGCTGCGCCTTGTCGACGTCGTAGTCGCACTTCTGCAGCAGCTTCTGGATGATGTTCTCTACGTCCTCGCCGACGTAGCCGGCCTCGGTCAGCGTGGTGGCATCGGCGATCGTGAACGGCACGTTGAGCAGCCGCGCCAGCGTCTCGGCCAGCAGCGTCTTGCCCGAGCCGGTCGGGCCGACCAGCAGGATGTTGGACTTGGCCAGCTCGACGTCATCGTTCTTGCTGCGGCTCTCGATGCGCTTGTAGTGGTTGTACACGGCCACCGCGAGCGTGCGCTTGGCGCGCTGCTGGCCGATCACGTACTGGTCCAGCACCTCGAGGATCTCGCGCGGCTTGGGCAGGCTGCTGCGTGCCGACTGCGCCTTTTCCTCCAGCTCCTCGCGGATGATGTCGTTGCACAGCTCGACGCATTCGTCGCAGATGAACACGCTCGGACCCGCGATCAGCTTGCGGACTTCGTGCTGGCTTTTGCCGCAGAAGGAGCAGTAGAGGATCTTGTTGCTGTCGCCGGAACGACCTTGGCGGTCTTCGCTCATGCTTCGTTTACCCAATTACCCACCCGGTGAACGGGGGTTCGATTCGAGAATAGCACAGGGCCGGGAGGACGCCAGTCCAATCCCGACCCTGCAGAATAGTGCTTTGTTTTCCGTAACTTGGCTGCGTCAGGCCGGTTGGATCGACTCTTCCGGACGCCGTTCCAGCACCTCGTCCACCAGGCCGTAGGCCTTGGAATCGAGTGCGCTCTTGAAATTGTCGCGCTCGGTGTCGCGGGCGATGGTCTCCAGCGACTGGCCGGTGTGCTTGGCCAGGATCTCGTTCAGCCGGGCGCGCAGGGTCAGGATCTCGCGCGCGTGGATGTCGATGTCGGTGGCCTGGCCCTGGAAGCCGCCCAGCGGCTGGTGGATCATCACCCGCGAGTTCGGCAGCGCATAGCGCTTGCCGGCCGCGCCCGACGCCAGCAGCAACGCACCCATCGAGGCGGCCTGCCCGATGCAGATCGTGCTCACGTCCGGCTTGATGTACTGCATGGTGTCGTAGATCGCCATGCCGGCGGTGACCACGCCGCCGGGCGAGTTGATGTAGATGCTGATGTCCTTCTCGGGGTTCTCCGCCTCGAGGAACAGCAGCTGGGCCACGATCACGTTGGCCATGTGGTCATCGATCGGTCCCACCAGGAAGATCAACCGCTCCTTCAGCAGGCGCGAGTAGATGTCGTAGGCGCGCTCGCCGCGGCTGGTCTGTTCGACCACCATCGGCACCAGGTTCAGGGCTTTGGTCTCAATGCTCATCGTTCTTCCTGTTCTAGCTCCGACCTGCGCCGGCGCCCGCTTCGAGAAGCCCGCGTCTGGGGCGCGGGCCGTGACGGAATGCCGCCGGGCCTCAGACCCGGATGGCTTCCTGGAACGACAGTGCCTGTTCGGTGTGCTGGGCGCGCTCGGCGATCCAGTCGATCACCTGCTCTTCCATCACCCGGCTCTGCAGTCCTCCCATCAACTGGGGGTCGTTGCGGTACATCTCAATGACCTGCTCCGGCTCCTCGTAGGTCGAGGCGATCAGGCGCATCGTCTCGCTGACCCGCTTCGGGTCCAGGCGCAGCTCGTTGCGGGCGGCGACCTCGCCGACCAGCAGGCCTACCAGCACGCGCTTGTGGGCGGCTTCCATGAAGGCCTTGTAGGCATCGTCGGGCATCTGGCCGGGATCGCGACCGCTGCGACGCAGCTGGTCCAGCTGCTGGGCCAGCATGCCGCGCGCCTCGTTCTCCACCAGCCTGGGCGGCAGCTCGACGCTGGCATAGGCGGCGATCAGCTGCTCGCCGACCTCGCGGCGCAGGCGGTTCATCAAGGCGCCCTTCAGCTCGCGCTCCAGGTTGGTGCGGATCTCCTTGCGGAACTGCTCCGCATCGCCGCTCTTGACGCCGAAGCTCTTGATGAATTCCTTATTCACTTCCGGCAGCACCGGCTCGGAGACCTCGAGCGCCTTGACGTGCACCTGCACCGCCTTGCCGGCCAGCTGTGGCACGCGCCAGTCGGCCGGGAACTCGATGTCCAGCGTCTTCTCCTGGCCCTTGGCCAGGCCGATCAGGCCCTGCTCGATCTTGTCGAACATCACGCCCGAACCGATCACGCTGCTGCCCTTCTCCGCGCCTTCGGCGGGCAGGCGCTCGTCGCCGGCTTGCGACCAGGTCTCCAGCGACACCAGGTCGCCGGCCTCGGCGCCGCGCGCGACGGGGCTCCAGGTGCGGCGCTGCAGGCGCAGGTTCTCGATCATCTGGTCGATGTCGGCGTCGGTGATCTCGGCGGTGTGGCGGACCACGGTCAGCTTGGTCACGTCGATGTCGCCGAAGTCCGGCACCAGCTCGACGGTGGCGACGAAGTCCAGCTCGCCCTCGCCGGCGCGATCGATGCGCGGGGCGCCGGCGATGCGCAGCGCGTTCTCGCGCACGACCGAGTCGAAGGTCTCGCGCAGCAGGCCGTCCAGCACCTCGGCGCGCACCTGCGGCCCGTAGCGTTGCTCGATCACCTTGGCCGGCACCTTGCCCGGGCGAAAGCCCTTGATGCGCGCGGTGCGCGCGATCTCGCGCAGGCGGCCGCCGACGTGGGTCTGCAGGCGATCCTCTGGCAGCGAGAAGGTCAGGCGGCGTTCCAGGTTGCCGGTGGATTCGATCGAAGCTTGCATGTTGACTCCTGCCACCGACGGCTCCCGGCCGCCGGCATCGATGATGAAAAATTCGGTTGGACGGCCGCGAAGATCGGCCGAAGCCCTTTAGTTTCGCCGATTATGGGTGGCGCCGCCAGCGGCGCGGGGCATCGGTGCGGCCGCCATCCGCGTATGACGTGCGGACAGGTGCAGTAAGGCGTTCGAGCGGCGCCGGCGGCGTGCGCCAGCCGGCGTGGTGCGAAAGGGGGGACTCGAACCCCCACGCCTTGCGGCGTCAGAACCTAAATCTGGTGCGTCTACCAATTCCGCCACTTTCGCGAGGCAAGCCGGAGCCGACACCATTGTCGCAGGCGCACGGGCAAAGAAAAAGGCATCCGCTCGCGCGGATGCCTTGAATTGGTGGGCCGTCAAGGATTCGAACCTTGGACCAATTGATTAAGAGTCAA
>JAFADB010000360.1 GCA_023425225.1 Pseudomonadota bacterium | reverse complement strand
TCGGCGACCAGGTTCTCGCGCACCATGTCGCGCAGGTCGGTGCCTTCCTTGTACTCGGCGTGCGAGCGGGCGGTGAGCGTGTCCGGGTTGAGGTCCGGCTCGCCGCCGAGCTGGACGATGCGCTCGGCCAGCAGGCCGGCATGGTCCTGCTCCTGCTTGGCGTGTTCCAGGAACTCGGCCTTCACCGACTCGGCCAGCATGCCCTTGGCCATGAAGTAGTGGCGATAGTAGCGCAGCACACACACGTACTCGGTGGCCAGCGCGGCATTGAGCAGCTGGATCACCGCCTTGCGGTCGGCGCTGTAGGTCTCGGTGACGGCGCCGTCCTCGATGCGCTTGCGCGCATTGGCGCGCAGGGTGGCGGTGTCGGTGATGCCGGGAATGGCGTGCTTGGCTGGCTTGTGCGACATGGCTGGCCGTTTCCTTGGTTGGTGGAGGGATATCAATCCGGGATGTGCTCGAGCAGGTAGTCGGCGGAGGACACCTTGAACTCGCCCGGGGTCTCGATGAACAGCTGGCGCACCACGCCGTTGTCTGCATACAGGGCGAAGCGCCGGCAGCGCACCCCCATGCCGGAACTGCTGGCGTCCATCTCCAGGCCCAGGGCGCGGGTGAGCTCGCCGTTGCCGTCGGAGAGCATCTGCATGCCGTCCGGCACCAGCTGGCTGCGCGCCCAGGCCTGCATCACGAAGGGGTCGTTGACCGCCATGCAGTACACCTCGATGCCGCGCTTGCGGAAATCGTCGAAGTGCTCGATGAAGCCGGGCAGGTGCTTGTCCGAGCAGGTCGGGGTGAAGGCGCCGGGGACGGCGAACAGCGCCACCCGGCGGCCGGCGAACAGCGCGTGGGTATCGATGGTCTCCATGCCCTCGCGGATGCGCTTGAGGGTGACCTCGGGAATGGGCTCGCCGATCTGGATGGGCATGGTCTGCTCCTGCTGAGTTTGGAGTGTAGGAAGGGGCGGGGAAAGGCGGCGTCAACGCCTTGAAAAACTGCGGTTCGGCCCTATCTGGAGGTCAGGGCGACGGGCGCCTGGCTGCGCCGGAGTCGCCACGATCCCAACGTTTGATGGAGGTTACGATGAATATCGTCCGTTATCGCCAGTGGCCGACGCAGGCCGCGTTGCAGAACGAGATCAAGCAGGCGTTCGAGCGTGTCTTCGAGCCGGGCGCCGACACCGACGAATCGGCGGTGGTCACCTCGCAGTGGGTGCCGCGGGTGGACATCAAGGAGGAGCCGGAGCAGTTCGTGCTCTATGCCGACCTTCCGGGCATCGACCCGGCCAGCATCGAGGTGCAGATGGACAAGGGCATCCTGTCGATCAAGGGCGAGCGCCAGAGCGAATCGAGCACCGAAACCGACCGCTTCTCCCGCATCGAGCGCCACTACGGCAGCTTCCACCGCCGTTTCGCGCTGCCGGACAGCGCCAATGCCGAAGGCATCACCGCCACCGGCCGCAACGGCGTGCTGGAGATCCACATCCCCAAGCGGCCGGAGAGCGCCCCGCGGCGCATCCAGGTGTCCGCGCCGGGGACGTCGGTGCAGTGATGGCAGGTGTGCCGCAACCTCCCTGCGGCGGCCCGTGCCCGTAGAATGCGGGCTCGGGCCGGCATCGGCATGCAACAGGCCCGCCGCGACACGGCGGGCCGCTTTTTTTCGGCTTCCCGCGCAAAAGCGCCGCACATCCGTGTGCGGGATCCCTTTCTTCGAGGTGATGGATGGAATTCAAGGACTACTACGCCACGCTGGGCGTGGAACCCACGGCAGGTGATGCGGAGATCAAGACCGCGTACCGCCGGCTGGCCCGCAAGTACCATCCCGATGTCAGCAAGGAAGCCGGCGCGGAAGAGAAGTTCAAGGCCGTCAACGAGGCCTACGAGGCGCTGCGCGACCCGCAGAAGCGCGCCGCCTACGACCAGCTGCGCGCGCAG
The DNA here is from genome assembly GCA_023425225.1 of Pseudomonadota bacterium. Taxonomy (GTDB): domain Bacteria; phylum Pseudomonadota; class Gammaproteobacteria; order Xanthomonadales; family Xanthomonadaceae; genus MMGLT7. The sequence goes on along the minus strand of JAFADB010000360.1, from coordinate 4,087 downwards.
GGCTACCGGCCCGGCGAGGAGTTCCAGGCGCCGCCCAACTTCGGCGGAGGCCAGCCGGGCTTCGACTACGACGAGATCTTCGGCCACCACGGCGGTGGCGATGGCGGCTTCAGCGATTTCTTCGAGAGCCTGTTCGCGCGCCAGCGCGGCGGCGCCCGCGGGGGCGGTGCGCAGGCGCCGCGCGGCGATACTCGCGCCAAGTTCGCGGTGCCGCTGGAGGCGGTCTACAACGGCGACACGCTGCGCATCACCGTCAACGGCAGGCAGCTCGACGTGAAGGTGCCCAAGGGCATCCGCCAGGGCCAGGTGATCCGCCTGGCCGGGCAGGGCAGCGGCGGCGGCAACCTGCTGCTGGAGGTGGAGTACGCCTCGCACCCGCAGTTCGAGGTCGATGGCCGCAACATCCTCTACACCCTGCCGGTGATGCCATGGCAGGCGGCGCTGGGCACCAGCATCAGCGTGCCCACGCTGGGCGGCAGCGTCGAACTGAAGGTGCCGGCCGATTCCGAGGCCGGACGCAAGCTGCGCCTGCGCGGACGCGGCCTGCCGGGCACCCCGCCGGGCGACCAGATCGTCGAGCTGGAAGTGCTGGCGCCGCCGCCGGTCAGCGAGGCCCAGCGCAAGGCCTATCAGGACCTGGCCAAGGCCTTCGGCGACTGATCGCGGGGCTTTCCGGCGCCGCGCAGGTGCAGCCGCGCTTGCGCGGCTGGCGTGTTCCCGGTGGAGGCTCAGCTGGGCCCCCGAAAGGGGGATACAGACACAAGCCCGGCTCTACGTGGCCGGGTCGGCGCCGCTGAACACGCGCTCGATCACCTCGGACAGCTCGTCCTCGGAGAACGGCTTGGTGATGTAGGCCCGGGCTCCCTGGCGCATGCCCCACATGCGGTCGGTGTCCTGGTCCTTGGTGGTCACCAGCACCACCGGGATGTCCTGGGTAGTCGGCTCGCGCTTGAGCGTGCGCGTGGCCTGGAAGCCGTTGAGATTGGGCATCACCACGTCCATCAGCACCAGGTCCGGCAGCGAGGCCTTGGCGGCCTCGACGCCGGCGGCGCCGTCGGTGGCGGTGATGGTTTCGTGGCCCAGCTTCTCCACGATGCGCTGTATCCCCAACAGCTGCGACGGCGAATCGTCGACGATCAGGATGCGTGCCATGTTGTTCCCCAGTGGTTGGCGCGAGTGTAGTGCGCGGACCGGGGCGGCGGGAAGGTGCCGGCAACGCGGGCGGCGGATCAGTCCAGGCGCACCACCGTGCGTCCCAGCGAGCGGCCGGCCAGCATGCCCTCGAAGACCTGCGGCAGTTCCTCCATCGTCGCCTCGCGGGTGCAGATCAAGTCCAGGTGGCGCGGTTTCCAGTCGCCGGCCAGGTGCTGCCAGACGGCCTCGCGGATGTCGCGCGCGGTGCCCGACGAGCCGATGCCCAGCAGCGACACCCCGCGCAGGATGAACGGCATCACCGTCATGTCCAGCTTCGGGCTGGCCGCCAAGCCGGCCGCGGCGACGTTGCCGTAGGGGGCGGTCTGCGCCAGCAGGCTGGCCAGCATCGGCCCGCCGACGTTGTCCAGGCCGCCGCCGAAGCGCGCGGTTTCCAGCGGGCGGGTGGTCTGCAGCACCTCCCGTCCCAGTACCCGGGATGCGCCGATCGATTTCAGGTAGTCGGCGCGCTCGGCCTTGCCGCTGATCGCATGCACCTCGAAGCCGGCGCGGCTGAAGATGTCGATGGCCAGCGAGCCGACGCCGCCGGTGGCCCCAGTCACCGCCAGCGGTCCGTGCGAAGGCGATTGCCGGTTCTCCAGCAGCCGCAGCAGCACCAGCGCGGCGGTGAAGCCGGCGGTGCCCAGCACCATGGCCTCGCGCAGGTCCAGTCCGGCCGGCAATGCGACCGTGGCGCTGGCGGGCAGGCGCACGTAGCTGCTGTAGCCGCCGTCGCGGCTTTCGCTCAGCCCACAGCCGGTGGCGATCACCGCATCGCCCTCGCGGAAGGCCGGATCGCTCGATTCGACGACGTGGCCGGCCACGTCTATGCCGCCCACCAGCGGGAAGCGGCGCAGGATCTTGCCCTTGCCGGTCCCGGCCAGCGCATCCTTGTAGTTCACCGACGACCACGCCGCGCGGATCACCACCTCGCCGGGGGCGAGCTGGTCCAGCGAGACGCTCTCGATGCCGCTGCGGTAGCCGGCCTCGTCGTCGTGGATGCGGAATGCCTGGAAAGTGCCCGGAACCGCCATGTCGTGTCCTCCGCCGAATCGATCGGCACGAAGATAGCCCTTTGGAAACGACCGGTCTGCCCCATCTTGTAGAATCAGCGGCGGACTTTTGGCCCAGCCGGCGGGCATCGCCCCGTCGACGGCCTTCGATTGGGAGCAGGCATGGCCTGGAACACACCCGGCAGCAAGGGCGGAAACGGCCCGGAGGACAACGGGCGCAGCCCTTGGAGGCCGCGTGGCGGCGGTGGTGGTGGCTGGGGCAACCTGCCGGGGCCGCTGAAGGAGTTGCTCGATGGCGGCATCGGCCGCTGGATCGCGATCGCGGTGGTGCTGCTGCTGCTGTTTTCCAGCTTCCAGCTGATCGGCGAGCAGCAGCGCGGCGTGGTGCTGCGCTTCGGCCAGTTCTCGCGCATTCTGCAGCCGGGCCCCAATTTCAAGCTGCCGTGGCCGATCGAGTCGGTGCGCAAGGTCAATGCCACCGAGATCAAGACCTTCTCCAACCAGATGCCGGTGCTGACCCGCGACGAGAACATCGTCAACGTCGCGCTCAACGTGCAGTACCGCATCGACGACCCGCGCATGTACGTGTTCGGCTCGCGCGACGCCGACCAGGTGCTGCAGCAGGCCGCGCAGAGCGCGGTGCGCGAGCAGGTGGGCCGCTCGGACCTGAACACCGTGCTCAACAACCGCGGCCCGCTGGCCACCGCCGCCAAGGAGCGGCTGCAGGCCTCGCTGACCGCCTACCGCACCGGCCTGGTGGTCACCGGCGTGACCCTGCCCGACGCGCGTCCGCCGGAAGAGGTCAAGCCGGCCTTCGACGAGGTCAACGGCGCCCAGCAGGTCAAGGAACGGCTGATCAACGAGGCCCAGGCCTACGCTGCCAAGATCGTGCCCGAGGCCCGCGGCCAGGCCGCGCGCACCCGTACCGTGGCCGAGGGCTACAAGGAGGCGTCGATCGCGCGCGCCAACGGCGACTCGGAGCGCTTCAGCCTGCTGCAGCAGCAGTACAAGAACACCCCGGAGGTCACCCGCAAGCGCCTGTGGCTGGAGACGGTGCAGCAGGTGCTGGCCGAGAACCGCAAGGTCATCGGCGGCGACGGCCGCCAGCTGATCTACGTACCGATGCCGGCCGACGCCGCGCGCGGTGGTTCCTCCACCAATCTGCCGCTGCCGCAGGGCTCGCTGCTGCCGGCGCTGCAGGACGGCACTTCGGCCGAACCCATCCGCAACCCCGAGCGCGGGCCGCGCCCGGCAGGACGTGAGGAGACACAGCGATGAAGACTTCCCTCTGGGTGGGTGCGATCGTGGTCGTGCTGCTGGGCCTGCTCGGCTCGGTCTACGTGGTGCGCGAGGACCAGACCGCGATGGTCCTCAACCTCGGCCGCGTGGTGCGTGCCGACATCAAGCCGGGCCTGCACTTCAAGGTGCCGCTGGTGGAGACGGTGCGCGTGTTCGACCGCCGCTTCAAGGTGCTCGATACCGCCGCGGCGCGCTACTTCACCGCCGAGCAGAAGGACGTGAGCGTCGACTTCTTCGCCATCGGCTACATTTCCGACGTGCGCGCCTTCTACCGCGCCACCGGCGGCGACGAGCGGGTGGCCGATGCGCGGCTGGCGCCGATCATCACCGACTCGCTGCGCAACCAGATCAACTCGCGCACGCTGCAGCAGCTGGTGTCCGGCGACCGCACCGAGCTGATCTCCGGGCAGCTGAGCACGATCAACGCCGCGGTCAAGCCGCTGGGCATGCAGATCACCGACCTGCGCATCAAGCAGATCGACCTGCCCACCGACAGCCAGGTGATCACCGACGTGTACGAACGCATGCGCGCCCAGCGCAAGCAGGAGGCGGCCAAGCTGCGCGCCGAGGGCGAGGAGCAGTCG
>JAFADB010000162.1 GCA_023425225.1 Pseudomonadota bacterium | reverse complement strand
GTGCGCGACTTCGTCGAGACCACGCTGGGCGAGGAAGGCCTGCGCCGCGCGGTGGTGGTCGCCTCGCCCGCCGACCGGCCGCCGCTGGCGCGCCTGCACGGCGCCTACCGCGCCACCGCCATCGCCGAGTGGTTCCGCGACCAGGGCCTGAACGTGCTGCTGCTGATGGACTCGCTGACCCGCTTCGCCCAGGCCCAGCGCGAGATCGGCCTGTCGGTGGGCGAGCCGCCCACCACCCGCGGCTATCCGCCTTCGGTGTTCGCCAAATTGCCGGCGCTGGTCGAGCGCGCCGGCAACGGCGCCAAGGGCCGCGGCTCGATCACCGCCTTCTACACCGTGCTGACCGAGGGCGACGACCCGCAGGACCCGATCGCCGATGCCGCCCGCGCCATCCTCGACGGCCACATCCTGCTGTCGCGGCGGGTGGCCGACAGCGGCCTGTACCCGGCCATCGACGTCGAGTCCTCGGTCAGCCGCGTGGTCCAGGACATCGCCGACGAGCCGTGGCGGCTGCGCATCCGCAAGCTCAAGCGGCTGGTGTCGGCGTACTCGGCCAACCGCGACCTGATCGCCATCGGCGCCTACCAGCGCGGCAACGACCCCGCCACCGACGAGGCGCTGGAGCGCTGGCCGGAGATCGTCGAATTCCTCGGGCAGGACGTGGCCAAGGCCGCCGACCTGCCGCACAGCCAGGCCGCGCTCAAGCGGCTGGTAGAACGTGAGAACGCGCCATGATGCAATCCCGACGAATGGATCCCCTGCTGCGTCGCGCCCAGGACCACGAGGACGAGGTCGCCCGCGACCTCGCCGAGCGCCAGCGGGCACTGGAAACCCACACCTCGCGGCTGGAGGAACTGCGCCGCTACGCCGAGGAATACGCCAGCAGCCAGATGGCGCTGACCAGCCCGGCGCAGCTGGCCAACCGCCGCGCCTTCATCGAGCGCCTGGAAAGCGCGGTGCAGCAGCAGAGCCAGACCGTGGACCGCAACCGCGAGCGGGTCGAGGCCGAACGCGCCCGGCTGCTGCTGGCCAGCCGCGACAAGCAGGTGCTGGAGCAGCTGGCGGCCAGCTACCGCGCGCAGGAGAAGGTGGTCACCGACCGTCGCGACCAGCGCGAGATGGACGACCTCGGTGCCCGCCGCGTGCGCCTGATGCAGCGGGATGACGAGTCCGGGGACGCGGCATGAACGTGTTGTCGCCGTTCGCCGCCACATCCGGCACGGCCGCCTCGCGCGGCACGGGCGATGTCGCGCCGGCCGACAAGACGTCGACCGGCGGCGACGACAGCTTCGCGCAGATGATCGACTCCGGCAGCGGCGGGACCTCGGCGCCGCCAACCGCGCAGGCCCGGGAAAAGCCCAGGGCGCCTGCCGACGGCGGCGCAAAGGACGGCACGGCGAAGAAGGATGCCGGCAAGCCGGCCCATGCCTCGCGGGATGCGTCCGGCAAGCCGGCCGAAACGCCCGAAGCGAGCGCCGGGGAAGCATCCACCTCGTCCCAGCCCGCCGACGGCGGCCACGACGACACCGACGCGGAACCGCCCGCCTGGCCGCCGGCCGGCCTGTCCAGCCTGGGCCTCGCGTCGCCCACATTGCCCGCGGACGCGCCCCCGCCCGCGGCCGATGCCTCCACCACGCCACTGGCGATGCAGGCGGCGAACGCCGGCGCCAGTGCCGACCGGCTGCAGGCATCCACCGCCTTGCCGACGGCACCGGGCCTGGACAACCGTGCGCCGGCGGTCGGCAGGATCGAGGCCGAACCCGCGGAAACGACGATGGCGCCGATCGCCGTCGCATCCGATGTGCTGGCCGCAGCGGACACCGACACCGGCACCGCCATCGCACCCGACGGCGAAGGCTTCGCCGCGCTGATGTCGGCGCCCGCCTCCGCTGCCGCCGCCAAGCCCGAGGTCGCGGCGCCGTTCACCGGCGCACCGACCGCCATTCCGGACCTGGACAGCGACGACTTCGGCAACGCCATCGGCGTGCGCCTGGGCTGGCTGGCCGACCAGAAGATCGGCCACGCCCACATCCACATCAACCCGGAAAACCTGGGCCCGGTGGAAGTGCGCCTGCAGCTGGACGGCGACCGCGTGCACGCCAGCTTCAGCAGTGCCCACGCCGACGTGCGCCAGGCGCTGGAAGGCAGCCTGCCGCGCCTGCGCGAGATGCTCGGCCAGCAGGGCCTGCAGCTGGGCCAGGCCGATGTCGGCCGGCAGCAGCAGGAAAACCCGGGCGGCCAGGCATCGGCGGTCCGTGCCGACGCGGACGGCCTCGACGGCATCGACACCGCCGTCACCACGCTTTCGCCGGTGGCGCTGCGCCTGCGCGGCCTGCTCGACGCCTACGCCTGACACGGTTCTGCGGAATCCGCCGAGCAGGGGTCCATGGCATTTGCATCCGGGCATTCGTCCCCGCGAAGGCACACCACTGTCCGGGGAGGTTTCCCGTCTTGCCGATGAAGGCAGGCGGCAGAGGCCTTGCGACCCCGCTGGCAATGTCGGGACCCGGATCGTGGCGCTGCCATGTACTCGTCGTCCTCGCGCAGGCGGGGACCCAGGGACTTCCGCGGTGGAATCAACCCGCTACTGAATCTGCAGGTAGCTCCATCTTTCGAGACACAGGCACTGGGCCCCCGCCTGCGCGGGGACGACGAATTCGCTGGGCATGGGCTGCGCCGCTCCAGCTGAAAGCCGATCAGCCCGGCGCCTTCTCCGGACAATAGTGCGCCTGCACGGGGACGATGAACTCACCACTCCGCGCCTGACACGCGCCCCGCGCCAATAATCCGGCGCAGGTGGATCCGGCGAACGGCACGGCCTTTGCATGGACAGCGGCAGACATTTCTGCCGGAGTTCCCCACCCGTGGCCACAGCCGCCGACAAGAACAAGAAGCCCGCCGCCAAGGAAAAGAGCGGCGGTGGCTCCAAGCTGGTGCTGATCGTCGTCATCGTCGCCGTGGTGGTGGCCGCGGTCGCCGGCGGCGCGGCCTGGTACTTCGCCAGCCGCCAGCAGGCCGCCGCGGCCCCGGCGACGGTGAAGACCAGCGCCCTGCCCGCGCCGGCGCAGTACTTCGCCATGGATCCGCCGTTCGTGGTCAACCTCAACGGCCCGATCGACGGCCCGCGCTACCTGCAGGTGGAAGTGCAGCTGATGACCCGCGACGCCGACTCGCTCAAGAGCATCGAGGCCAATGCGCCGGCGGCGCGCGCGGCGCTGCTGATGCTGTTCTCGCAGGTGGACCCGGCATCCATCGCCGACCGCGCCGGCAAGGAAGAGCTGCAGCGGCAGGCGCTGGCCGAGGTGCAGAAGCTGTTCAAGGCCGAGACCGGCAAGCCGTGCGCCGACGAGTTGCTGTTCACCAGTTTCGTGACCCAGTAAGGAAGGCGACCGCCGATGAGCGTCAACGACCTGCTCTCCCAGGACGAGATCGATGCGCTGCTGCACGGCGTGGATGCCGGCGCGGTCAGCACCGAGCCGGCGCCGCCGGCGCCCGGCGAGGCGCGCGACTACGACTTCGCCAGCCAGGACCGCATCATCCGCGGCCGCATGCCGACGCTGGAGATGGTCAACGAGCGCTTCGCGCGGCTGTGGCGGATCGGCCTGTTCAACCTGATCCGGCGTTCGGCCGACCTGTCGGTGCGCGGCATCGACCTGGTCAAGTTCAACGACTACATGCACTCGCTGTACGTGCCGACCAACCTGAACATGATCAAGTTCAAGCCGCTGCGCGGCACCGGGCTGATCGTGTTCGAGCCGACCCTGGTGTTCACCGTGGTGGACAACTTCTTCGGCGGCGACGGCCGCTACCCCACCCGCATCGAGGGCCGCGAGTTCACCGCCACCGAGATGCGGGTGATCCAGCTGCTGCTCAAGCAGACCTTCGCCGACCTGACCGAGGCCTGGGCGCCGGTGCTGGACATCGAGCCGGAGTACATCAACTCCGAGATCAACCCGCACTTCGCCAACATCGTCACCCCGCGCGAGTACGTGGTGGTCAGCCGCTTCCACGTCGAGCTGGAGGGCGGCGGCGGCGAGATCCACGTCACCCTGCCGTACTCGATGCTCGAGCCGATCCGCGAACTGCTCGACGCCGGCATCCAGTCCGACCGCGTGGACCGCGACGAGAGCTGGAACACCATGCTGCGCGAGCAGCTCAACATCGCCGAGGTCACGCTGTCGAGCGTGCTGGCCAAGCGCCGCATGACCCTGCGCGAGCTGACCCGGCTCAAGGTCGGCGACATCCTGCCCATCGACATGCCGCGCGAAGTGCCGTTGTGCGTGGAGGACATCCCCGTGTTCACTGGCACCTTCGGCCTGGCCAACGGCTGCAACTCGGTGAAGATCACCGCCATCCAACCTCCCGGCACCCGGCCACGCGCGGTTGCCTCCCAGGAAGAGACCCCATGAGCGAGAACGAACAGACCGACGCCGCCACCGGCCCGGCCCCGGCGCAATTCGACGACCTGCAGGCCGAGCACCACGACGAGCATGCCGACCTCAACCTGGACGTGATCCTGGACGTGCCGGTGACGCTGTCGCTGGAAGTGGGCCGTACCCGCATGCCGATCCGCAACCTGCTGCAGCTCAACCAGGGCTCGGTGGTGGAGCTGGAGCGCGGCGCCGGCGATCCGCTGGACGTCTACGTCAACGGCACCCTGATCGCCCACGGCGAGGTGGTGGTGATCAACGACCGCTTCGGCATCCGCCTGACCGACGTGGTCAGCCCGTCCGAGCGCATCCGGAGACTGCGGTGATCCCGTTCCTGTTCGCCGTGGCCGCCGGCAGCGGCAGCGCCGGCAAGGCCGCCGCCGCACAGGTGGGCAGCCACGCGCCGTCCACGCCAGGACTGTTCGGCGCATTCGTGGCGCTGGCGCTGGTGGTGGCGCTGATCTTCGCCCTGGCCTGGCTGCTGCGGCGCCTGCCCGGCGGCGGATTCCGCCCCGCCGAGGGGCTGACGCTGGTGGCCAGCCTGCCGCTGGGCGCCAAGGAACGCGTGGTGGTGGTCGAGGTCGGCGGCCGGCAGTTGCTGCTGGGCGTGACCGCCGGCGGCATCCGCACCCTGCACGAACTGCCCGAGCCGCTGCCGCAGGCACCGGCGCCGAAACTGCCCGACCTCAGGCAGCTCCCCAATTTCGCCCAGCTGCTGGCACAGAAGCTGCGCAAGGACCGTTGACCATGCCCCGCCGTCGCATGTCCCGCAGCCGCTGGCTGCTGCTGTTGACCGTCCTGCTGCCGCTGGCGCTGCCGCTGCTGGCCTGGGCGGCGCCGGCCGCGCCGCAGGTCCCGGCGCTGCCCAACATCACCGTCGGCCGCATCGGCGATGCGCCGGTGAGCCTGCCGCTGCAGACGCTGCTGCTGATGACGGCGATCACCCTGCTGCCGTCGCTGCTGCTGGTGCTGACCGCCTTCACCCGCATCACCGTGGTGCTGGCGCTGCTGCGGCAGGCGCTGGGCACCGGGCAGACGCCGTCCAACCAGGTGCTGCTGGGGCTGGCGCTGTTCCTGACCATGCTGGTGATGATGCCGGTATGGCAGAAGGCCTGGGGCGCCGGGCTGGGTCCCTACCTCAACGGCCAGATCGATTTCCAGACCGCCTGGACCCTGACCACCGAGCCGCTGCGCGCGTTCATGCTGGCGCAGATCCGCGAGACCGACCTGATGACCTTCGCCGGCATGGCCGGCAACGGCACCTACGGCAGCCCGGCCGACATCCCGTTCCCGGTGCTGGTCGCCTCGTTCGTCACCTCCGAGCTGAAGACCGCGTTCGAGATCGGCTTCCTGATCTTCATCCCGTTCGTGATCATCGACCTGGTGGTGGCCAGCGTGCTGATGTCGATGGGCATGATGATGCTCTCGCCGATGCTGGTGTCGGCGCCGTTCAAGATCCTGCTGTTCGTGCTGGTGGACGGCTGGGTGCTGGTGGTGGGCACGCTGGCGGCCAGCTTCAACGCGGCGTAGTGGCCCACCTTTCCAGCGTCCGCGCTTGCCCCCTCCCTCGCGCGCAGCGCGGGGGAGGGTTAGGGAGGGGGGGCTGTTGCCGTTGCCGGTAGCTGGAGCAACGGCCCCCTCCCCAGCCCTCTCCTACTTCGCAAGGGAGGGAGCAAGCCCGAGGCCCTGGCACCTTCCTTGCATGTGAACCGCCATGAGTCCCGAACTTGCCCTCACCGAACTGCGCGGCGGACTGATCACCGTGCTCTACGTCGCCGGACCACTGCTGATCGCCGTGCTGGTGGTGGGCATCGTGGTCGGCGTGATCCAGGCCGCCACCCAGCTCAACGAACCGACCATCGCCTTCATCGCCAAGGCGATCGCGCTGACCGCGGTACTGTTCGCCACCGGCAGCATGCTGCTGGCGCGCCTGGTCGAGTACACCACCGCGCTGTACCAGCGCATCCCCCACCTGATCGGCTAGCGCAACGCCATGGACGCCGCCACGCAAATGGTCGTCAACGGCCAGCAGGCCTTCGCGATGATCGGCGCGGTGCTGTGGACGATGCTGCGCATCGGCGCGCTGCTGATGGCCATGCCGCTGATCGGCACGCGGGCGGTGCCGGCGCGGGTGCGGGTCCTGCTGGCCGCCACGCTGGCGCTGGCGCTGGCGCCGCTGCTGCCGCCGGTGCCGGACTGGAACGGCTTCGATGCCGCGGTGGTGCTGAGCGTGGCGCGCGAACTGGCGGTCGGCGCCAGCATGGGCTTCATGCTCAAGCTGATCTTCGAGGCCGGCGCGCTGGCCGGCGAGCTGATCTCGCAGGGCACCGGCCTGTCCTTCGCGCAGATGTCCGACCCGCTGCGCGGCACCAGTTCCGGCGTGGTCAGCCAATGGTTCTACCTCGGCTTCGGCCTGCTGTTCTTCACCGCCAACGGCCACCTAGCGCTGGTGCAGCTGCTGGTCGACAGCTACCGGGCGCTGCCGATGGGCACCGCCCTGCCCGACCTGCACGCCTTCGCCGAGATCGCGCCGACCTTCTTCCTGCAGGTGCTGCGCGGCGGCGTACTGCTGGCGCTGCCGGTGATGGTGGCGATGCTGGCGGTGAACCTGGCGTTCGGCGTGCTGGCCAAGGCCGCGCCGGCGCTCAACCCGATCCAGCTGGGCCTGCCGGTCGCCGTGCTGCTGGGCCTGTTCCTGCTGGCGATGCTGGCCAGCGAGATCGGCCCGCCGGTGCAGCGCATGTTCGATGCCGCCTTCGATGCTGCGCGCCAGGTCACCCGGTAGCCGGCGCGGCCTTGCCGGCCTCAAGTCCGTGCGCACCGGCGCCGATAGGGAAAGCGTGGCACGGGAATCGTTCCCGCCCTCCGACCCGAGTACGTCCGCCCGTCCGGTGCCAGTTCCCGTCCTCCAGCCGGTCGCCCGGCCTTCCGTATCAGCGCTCCTGCCCTGGGTGGCGGGCCTGCTGTTGTGGATGCTGGCGGCGGCACCGTCGTGGGCGCAGGTCTACAGCTTCCGCAATTACGCGCAGAGCGACGGCCTGCAGGGGCTGTCGATCACCACCCTGTTCGAGGACGCCGACCACGTGGTCTGGGCCGGCACCGAGCTGGGCCTGCACCGCTATGACCGCGAACGCTTCCACCGGGTGGACGAAGAGTCCGGCATCGACAGCAACATCGCCGCGATCGCCGCCGATGCGCAAGGCCGCATGTGGGTAGGCAGCTTCAACGGCCTGTACCTGCGTACCGGCGACGGATTCCTTCGCATCGATGCGGGGCAGCGGCGCCTGTCGGTCGACCTGGGCAACAGCATCGTCGCCTACCGCGACGGCGTGCTGGTGGCCAGCGGCCAGCGCCTGGTGCAGGTCCGCCCCGACCAGCAGGGCGACTGGAAGGCCGGACCGCTGGAACTTCCCGGCATCGGCGACGACGAGCGCTTCAATGCCCTGTTCGCGCACGGCGACTCGCTGTGGATGGGATGTGGCGGAATGCTGTGCCGGCTGGACGGACAAGGCGTGCTGCAGCGACTGGGGCCCGACGATGGCGTGCCGGCCGATCGCTGGGTCGCCTTCCTGGCCGACCGACGCGGCACCCTGTGGGTGCGCGGCATCCATCACGTGCTCTCGCGCGCCCGCGGCGAGCGGCGTTTCCGTTCGCACCCGGCACCGCCCGGCGATGCCTTCAGTGTCCGCGGCAGCGGCACCAACATGGTCATCGACGCCAAGGGACGCCTGCTGACCCGCAGCGACGAGGGGCTGCTGCGCTGGGAAGGCAGCCACTGGCGGTCATTCGGTTCCGGCCTGGACGGCGGGGTGGCATCCAACATCGGGCCGATGCTGGTCGATCATGCCGGCCGCCTGTGGATAGGCACCCACGGACTGGGCATCCAGCGCTGGCTCGGCTACGACCAGATCCGCCACTGGGATGCCTCGCAGGGCCTGGCGATGGCGCCGGTGTGGTCGATCATCCGCACCGACGAGCACCACCTGCTGGTGGGCAGCGATGGCGGCGGCAACCTGCTCGATCCCGCCAGCGGCCGCGTATCGCCCTGGCAGGCCGGCGACGGCAAGCCGCTCAAGCAGGTGCTGCGCATGGCACGACGGGCGGACGGCACGATCTGGCTGGCGGAGGCCTCCGGCCGGCTGTTGCGGCGGGAACCCGGCGATGGAGCCACCCGGGTGGTGGCGACCCTGCCCGCCACCATGCTGAAGCTGGCGGAAGCGGACGACCGCGTGCTGTGGATCGCCACCCGGCGCGGCCTGTACGGCCTGCCCGCCGGGGAAACCACACCCCGCCGCGAACCGCAGCTGCCCGATGCGGTCTTCAACGACCTCGCCTTCGACGGCAGCGGACGCCTGTGGGCGGTCGGCAGCGCCAGCGTGTTCCGCAGGATCGACGGGCAATGGCACAAGGTCGAAACGCGGGCGCAACTGCCGAGCGGCAAGTTCACCCGGATATCGGTGGGCCGGGACGGATCGGTCTGGCTGGCCATGGCGGCCACCGGCCTGTGGCGCGGCACGCCCGGCGCCGACGGCACGCTGGCGCTGCAGCGCGTCGACGACCCGCAGATCTCGCGGATCATGCCCTACGTGCTGCGGCACGACAGCCGCGGATGGCTGTGGGTGGGCAGCAGCCTGGGCATCGACCTGTATCGCGATGGGCGCTGGGTCCGCGTCACCCAGAACGAAGGCCTGTTGTGGGACGACACCTCCGAGGACGCCTTCTTCGAGGACGACGACGGCAGCGTGTGGATCGGCAACAGCAAGGGGGTCAGCCAGATCACCGACCCGCAGGGCCTGTTCGCCCCCGCGCCGCTGGAGGTGGCCATCGGCAACGTGCGGCGCGGTGCCGGGACAGTGGCCAATGGCCAGCGGCTTGCCTGGGGCGACGCGCCGCTGGAGGTGGACCTGATGCTGCCCGGTTCGGTCGCAGGTCCCGACCGCACCCGCTTCCGCTACCGGCTGCGCGGCATGCAGTGGCAGTGGTCCACCAGCGCCCAGGGCCACCTGACCTACAACCTCTCCGCCCCCGGCGACTACCTGCTGGAAGTGCAGGCGCTGGACGAGCAGCAGCGCGACGCCAGCGCCATCGACACGCTGGCCTTCACCCTGCTGCCGCCATGGTGGCGCAGCCCGCTGGCGTGGCTGCTGTACCTGCTGGCAGGCGTGGCGCTGATCCTGCTGCTGGTACGCTGGCGCACCCGCCACCTCAGCGCCCGCGAGCGCGAACTGGCGCGCCTGGTGGCCGAACGCACCGCCGAGCTGGAACGCGACAAGGCCGAACTGGAAGCCGCGCGCACCGCGCTTTCCTTCACCGCCCACCACGACGAGCTGACCACGCTGCTCAACCGGCGCGGCATCCTCCAGGCGATGCAGGCCGGCATCGCCGCCACACGGCTCGACCGCCGCCCGCTGGCGGTGGTGCTGATCGACCTGGACCATTTCAAGCAGATCAACGACCGCCACGGCCACCTGGTCGGCGACGCCGTGCTGGCACGGGTGGGCAGGCGGCTCAACGCCGGGCTGCGCGAATCGGACCGCGTCGGCCGCTACGGCGGCGAGGAGCTGCTGGCGCTGCTGCCCGGGCTGATGCCCGATGCCATCGGCCGGCTGGATGCCCTGCACCGCAGCATCAGCGCCACGCCGTTCATCATCGGCGAGGTGATGCTGCAGGTCACCTGCTCGATCGGCGTGGCCTGGTATCGCGACGGCGAGACCGTCGAGCAGCTGCTGGCGCGCGCCGACGAGGCGCTGTACCGCGCTAAGCACCGGGGCCGCAACCGCATCGAACCGGAAACGCCCGCCGCCTCGGCCTAAAGGCGCGCCCCTGTCCCCGTGGCAGCGGCGTCAGCCGCGAGGCTTTCCGGCCGGGCCAAGGAAGACCAGGGCATCCAGACCCGGGGCATCGCGACTGACGCCCCTGCCGCGCACTCCGGCTTGCAGGCCCGTGGCCCGCCTGCGCCCTCGCAACGGCACGGCGCTTGCATCGTCCCACGGGTCACGGGGGACCCGAAGCACGATGGCCGAAAGCGAAGACGGCGGCGAACGCACCGAACTACCGACCGAAAAACGCCTGCGCGAGGCGCGCGAGCAGGGCAACATCCCGCGTTCGCGCGAGCTGGCCACCGCCGCGGTGTTCACCGCCGGCGTGTTCGCGCTGATGGCCATGTCCGGCATGCTGGCGCGCGGCGTCGGCGGCTGGATGCGGCGGGCGCTCTCGCCGGATCCGCAGCTGCGACACACGCCCATGGCCCTGTTCGGCCACGTCGGCGAACTGCTGCTGCAGCTGCTGTGGGTGATGCTGCCGCTGATCTGCGTATGCCTGCTGGCCGGCTTCGTCGCCCCGGCGATCATGGGCGGGCTGCGTTTCTCCAGCAAGTCGCTGGTGCCGGACCTGAAGCGGCTCAACCCGCTCAGCGGCATCAAGCGCCTGTACGGGCCCGAGGGCCTGGCCGAACTGCTCAAGTCGCTGCTGCGGGTGCTACTGGTGGGCACCGCGGCCGGCCTGTGCATCTGGCAGGGCATGCACCGGCTGCGGGCGCTGGTCAACGAGCCGTTCGAGGCCGCCGTCGCCCACGGCCTGTCCTTCACCCTGACGGTGCTGCTGGCCACCGCCGCGGCGATGGCGCTGCTGGCGGCCATCGATGCGCCGTACCAGAAGTGGAACTGGCTGCGGAAGCTGAAGATGACGCGCGAGGAGCTCAAGCGCGAGATGAAGGAGAGCGAGGGCAGCCCGGAGGTCAAGGGCCGCATCCGGCAGATGCAGCACCAGCTGTCGCAGCGGCGGATGATGGAAGCGGTGCCCAGCGCCGACGTGGTGCTGGTCAACCCCACCCATTACGCGGTGGCGCTGAAGTACGAGGGCGGCAGCATGCGCGCGCCCAAGGTGGTGGCCAAGGGCGCCGACGAGATCGCCTTCCGCATCCGCGAGATCGGCGAGCAGCACCGGGTGGCGATCGTCTCGGCGCCGCCTTTGGCACGCGCCTTGTATCGGGAAGGCCAACTCGGCAAGGAAATCCCCGTGAGACTGTATTCGGCCGTGGCCCAGGTGCTGTCCTACGTCTACCAGCTACGAGGCTGGAACGGCGGCCCGATGCCGTCGCTGCCCGACATCGAGGTCGATGAGTTCGGCAAGGAGCGCGGCGCATGAGCGGCCAGCCCTCGCAGTTGAACGCGCGCAAGCTGCTGGACATGGTGCGCCATGGCCTGGGCGCGCCGATCGTGGTGCTGGCGATGCTGGCCATGGTGGTGGTGCCGCTGGCCGCGCCGGTGCTCGATGCGCTGTTCACCTTCAACATCGCCATCTCGCTGATGGTGCTGCTGGCGGTGCTGTACGTGCAGCGGCCGCTGGAGTTCACCATCTTCCCGATCGTGCTGCTGATGACCACGATGCTGCGGCTGGCGCTGAACGTGGCCTCCACCCGCGTCATCCTGCTCAACGGACAGGACGGCCACGGCGCCGCCGGCAAGGTGATCGCCTCGTTCGGCGAGTTCGTCATCGGCGGCAACTACGCGGTCGGCATCGTGGTGTTCGCGATCCTGACCATCATCAACTTCGTGGTCATCACCAAGGGCGCCGGGCGCGTGTCCGAGGTCACCGCGCGCTTCATCCTCGACGCCATGCCCGGCAAGCAGATGGCCATCGACGCCGACCTCAACGCCGGCCTGCTGACGCGCGAGGAGGCCAAGGCCCGGCGCGAGGAAGTGCGCGAGGAAGCCGACTTCTACGGCGCGATGGACGGCGCCAGCAAGTTCATCCGCGGCGACGCCATCGCCGGCATCCTGATCCTGTTCATCAACCTGCTCGGCGGCATGGCGGTGGGCATGCTCCAGCACGGCATGCCGTTCGGCCAGGCGGCCTCGACCTACACCCTGCTGTCCATCGGCGACGGCTTGGTGGCGCAGTTGCCGGCGCTGCTGGTGTCCTCGGCGGTGGCGCTGCTGGTCACCCGCGCCTCGCGCTCGCAGGACATGAGCCAGGCGATGGTCGGCCAGGTGTTCGGCCAGCACAAGGCGCTGGCGGTGGCCGCGGGCATCCTCGGGCTGGTCGGGTTGGTGCCGGGCATGCCCAACGTCGCTTTCCTGACGCTGGCGGCGATCCTCGGCTTCCTGTCGTGGAAGATGTACAAGCGCAGCGTCGAGGCGCCGGCGGCCGACAAGGCCAAGGCCGACGCGCAGGCGCAGGCCCCGGCCGCGCAGGCCAGCGCCGAGCTGAGCTGGGACGAGCTGCGCCCGATCGACCCGCTCGGGCTGGAGGTCGGCTACCGGCTGATCCCGCTGGTGGACAAGAACCAGGGCGGCGAGCTGATGGCGCGGATCAAGGGCGTGCGCCGCAAGCTCACCCAGGACATCGGCTTCCTGATCCCGCCGGTGCACATCCGCGACAACCTGGAACTGCCGGCCAGCGGCTACCGCCTGCTGGTGCAGGGCGTGCCGGTGGCCAGCGCCGAGATCCATCCCGACCGCGAGCTGGCGCTGGACCCGGGCGGCGCGCTCGGCCCGATCGACGGCATCGCCGGCAAGGACCCGGCGTTCGGCCTGGACGCGGTGTGGATCCAGCCGCACCAGCGCGCCCAGGCCGAGTCGATGGGCTACACCGTGGTCGATCCGGCCACCGTGGTCGCCACCCACCTGTCGCACCTGATTCGCGAGCACGCGCCCGAACTGCTCGGCCACGAGGAGGTGCAGCAGCTGCTGGCCACCCTGGCCAAGAGCGCGCCCAAGCTGGTCGAGGACCTCACCCCCAAGGCCCTGCAGCTGTCGGTGGTGGTGCGGGTGCTGCAGAACCTGCTGATCGAGAAGATCCCGATCCGCCAGCTACGCCGCATCGCCGAGACGCTGGTGGAGAACGCGCCGCAGAGCCAGGACCCGTCCGTGCTCACCGCAGCCGTGCGCACCGCGCTGGGCCGCTTCATCGTCCAGGAGATCGCCGGGATGTCGCCGGAACTGCCGGTGTACACCCTGGCGCCGCAACTGGAACGCGTCTTGCAGGACAGCACCCAGGGCAACGGCGCCGCGCTGGAACCCGGGCTGGCCGAGCGCCTGCACCAGAGCCTGGCCGACTGCGTCAGCCGCCAGGAGGCCAGGAACGAGCCGGCCGTGGTGCTGGTGCCGGGCCAGGTCCGCGCGGCGCTGTCGCGGCTGGTCCGCCACAGCGTCCCCTCGCTGTCGGTGCTGGCCTACAGCGAGGTGCCCGAGGACAAGCGGCTGAAGCTGGTGGGGACCATCAGCTGAGGCCAGCCGGGGATTAACAGGCGGTTGCAACGGCCAAGTGCCGAAGTGGAGAGAGGACACATGACCCATACAACATCAGGCAACCTCCCGGTCGACGACGCGGCACGCGGCTGCCGGCGCAACGTGGCGGCGACGCCATGAAGATCAAGCGCTTCGTAGCCCAGGACATGCGCACCGCCTTCCGCATGGTGCGCGACGAACATGGTCCCGACGCGGTGATCCTGTCCAACCGCCGCACCGCCGAGGGCGTGGAGATCGTCGCCGCCAGCAACTACGACGAGGACCTGGTGCAGCGCGCCCTGCAGGCGGCCCAGCCCGCCGCCAAGGAAGCGGCGCCGGCCGCCGCGGCGCCAGCGCCGGCGCGCCCCTCCACGCCCTCGCCCGCCGACGCGGTGATCCAGGCGATCAGCCGACGCCAGGAGCAGGCCGCCGGTCCCGCACCGGAACGGCAGGTGGCGGCATTGCCGGAGCAGGTCTTCGCCGCGTTCGAACGGCACGCCGGCGAGCCCGAACCCGCCGCGCCGATCCCGGCCATGCCCAGCTTCGCGCAGAAGCTGGCGCAGGCGCTGCCCCCGGCTCCGGCTCCTGCCGCGCCCGCCCAGGCGCCGGCCCCGCTGGCGGCGGTCCCCGCGCCGCTGCCGGCCCCGCCGCAGAGCGACGAACAATTGACGCAGCTGCGCGAGGAACTGGCGCTGATGCGGCAGATGATCGAGCGCGAGATGAACCGCCTCACCGACGAACGCCTGCGCGGCTCGCCGGTGCGCGCGCAGGCGCTGGAGCTGATGGACGACTACGGCTTCGATGCCGGCCTCACCCGCGACGTGGTGATGCAGATCCCGGCCGAGACCGAACTCCCGCGCGGCCGCGGGCTGATGCTGGGCCTGCTGTCCAGGCGCCTGCCGATCGCCCCGGTCGATCCGCTCGAGGTCGGCGGCGTCATCGCCCTGGTCGGCCCCACCGGCGCCGGCAAGACCACCACCATCGCCAAGCTGGCCGCGCGTTTCGCCGAGAAGCATTCCCCGCGCGACATCGCCCTGGTCACCACCGACATCGCCCGCGTCGGCGGCCGCGAGCAGCTGTACAGCTACGGCCGCCAGCTCGGCATCGCCGTGCACGAGGCCGACAGCGACACCGGCCTGATCGCCCTGCTCGAGCGCCTGGCCGACTACCGGCTGGTGCTGATCGACACCGCCGGCATGGGCCAGCGCGACCGCGCCCTGGCCGCCCAGCTCAACTGGCTGCGCGCCGCACGCCAGGTCACCAGCCTGCTGGTGCTGCCGGCCAACGCCCATTTCGGCGACCTGGACGAGGTGGTGCGGCGCTTCGCCGGCGCCAAGCCGCAGGGCGTGGTGCTGACCAAGCTGGACGAGACCGGCCGCCTGGGCAGCGCGCTGTCGGTGGTGGTCGACCACCAGCTGCCGATCACCTGGATCACCGACGGCCAGCACGTGCCGCAGGACCTCCACCGCGCCAATGCCGCCAGCCTCGTGCTGCGCCTTGAAGATTTGCGCCGCGCTGCCGATAAGCCCAGTACTCCGGAGCAGAACCATGCCGTCGCGTGACTACGCAAAGCTGACCACCACCTTCCCGCTGTCGGCCACCCGTACCGAGCCCCTGGGCCCGGTGCGCACCATCGCCGTGAGCGGCGGCAAGGGCGGCGTGGGCAAGACCAACATCTCCGCCAACCTGGCGGTGTCGCTGGCCGACATGGGCAAGCGCACCCTGCTGCTGGATGCCGACCTGGGCCTGGCCAACATAGACGTAATCCTCGGGCTGACCCCGACGTTCACCCTGGCCGACCTGGTCGCCGGCCGCTGCACCCTGGAGGAGCTGCTGATCGAGGGCCCCGGCGGCCTGCTGATCGCCCCGGCCGCCTCCGGCCGCCGCCACATGGCCGAGCTCAAGCCGGCCGAGAACGTCGGCCTGGTCAACGTGTTCTCCGAGCTGGAGCGCGAGCTGGACGTGATGGTGATCGACACCGCCGCCGGCCTGACCGACAGCGTGCTGACCTTCTGCCAGGCGGCGCAGGACACCGTGGTGGTGGTGTGTGACGAGCCGGCCTCGATCACCGACGCCTACGCGCTGATCAAGGTGCTCTCGCGCGAGCGCGGCGTGGACCGGGTGCAGATCGTGGCCAACATGGTGCGCGACCTCAACGAGGGGCGGCTGCTGTACGACAAGCTCTCGCGCGTGTGCGAGAAGTTCCTCGGCGACGTCTCGCTCAACTACCTGGGCTGCGTGCCGCACGACGACTGGCTGCGGCTGTCGGTGCAGCGCCAGCAGCCGGTAGTCAAGGCCTACCCGGCCAGCCCCTCGGCCAAGGCGATCGCCGAGATCGCCCGCCGCACCTCGCGCTGGCAGGCGCCGAGCACGCCGCGCGGTGGCGTGGAGTTCTTCGTCGAGCGCATCGTCCAGCGCGGGGTGGCCGCATGAACGCCGCCGCCGCGCAGTACAAGGCCGTCCAGCGCAACCACGGCAACGACATCGTCACCCAGCATGCCGACCTGGTGCGCCGCATCGCCCACCACCTGGCCGCGCGGCTGCCGGCCAGCGTGGAAGTGGACGACCTGATCCAGGCCGGCATGATCGGCCTGCTCGAGGCCTCGCGCAGCTACGACTGCGAACAGGGCGCCTCGTTCGAGACCTATGCCTCGATCCGCATCCGCGGCTCGATGATCGACGAGATCCGCCGCGGCGACTGGGTGCCGCGCTCGGTGCACCGGCGCGCCCGTGACGCCGCCGCGGCGATCCGCCGCATCGAGCAGGCCACCGGCCGCGCCGCGGCCGCCAACGAGGTCGCCGCCGC
Organism: Pseudomonadota bacterium; assembly: GCA_023425225.1. Lineage (GTDB taxonomy): Bacteria > Pseudomonadota > Gammaproteobacteria > Xanthomonadales > Xanthomonadaceae > MMGLT7. Next base: position 1,917 of record JAFADB010000162.1, on the reverse strand, counting down.
CCTGGACATGCCGCTGCCCGAATACCTGCGGCTGATGGAGGACGCCTCGCGCGGCCAGGTGCTGAGCCTGGAATCGCGCATCGAGGACCATGGCGAGCTGGACACCCCGAGCAAGGGCGGGCCCAACCCGCAGCAGATGCTGGAGCGCAGCGAGTTCGGCCGCGAACTGGGCAAGGCCATCGGCCAGCTGCCCGAACGCGAGCAGCTGGTGCTGTCGCTGTACTACGAGCAGGAGCTCAACCTGAAGGAAATCGGCGCCGTGCTCGGCGTCAGTGAATCGCGCGTATGCCAGATCCACGGCCAGGCCGTGGTGCGCCTGCGCGGCCGCCTCAAAGCGTTCGAAGCGGCCGACGCCGGACTGCAGGACGAGGAATAACCAAGGAGTCAGATGTGAACAAGAACATGCGTATCCTGATCGTCGACGATTTCTCGACCATGCGCCGCATCGTCAAGAACCTGCTCGGCGACCTGGGCTACAGCAACACCGCCGAGGCCGAGGACGGCCACAGCGCGATGGCGGCGCTGCGCTCGGCGCCCTTCGACTTCGTGGTCACCGACTGGAACATGCCCGGCATGACCGGCATCGAGCTGCTGCGCGCGATCCGTGCCGACGACAAGCTCAAGACGCTGCCGGTGCTGATGGTCACCGCCGAGGCCAAGCGCGAGCAGATCATCGAGGCCGCCCAGGCCGGCGTGAACGGCTACATCATCAAGCCCTTCACCGCGCAGACCCTGGCCGAGAAACTGGCCAAGATCTTCGAGCGGCTGGCGGCGACCGCGTGATGGCCGCCGTCAACCAGGACACCCTCGCCGAGGAACGCGTGGCGCTGGTCGAACGCCTGCAGGGCGCGCTGGACGCGCTCGAACGCGGCGACGAGGCCGGCTGGCGCCAGGAAATCGACACCCTCGCCGCCTGGCGCACCCGCCCGATGATGCAGGGCCTGAGCCGGCTGGCACGCGAGCTGGGCCAGGCGCTGGGCGAGTTGCCCACCATCCCCGACGAGGCCGGCGAACTGGACGATGCCTGCGCGCGCCTGGACCACGTGGTGGAGATGACCGAACAGGCCACCCACCGCACCCTGGACCTGGCCGAGGAATGCCGGGCGCTGGCCGAACAGCTGCGCGCCGACGGCCTCAACCCCGCCCAGGACGAACTGCTCGACCGCATCCGCCACAACCTCACCGAGATGGCGCTGACCCAGAGCTACCAGGACCTCACCGGGCAGATCATCCGCCGCGTGGCCGGCATCGTGCGCCGCGTGCACGAGGGCTTCGGCGCGCTCGGCCTGCCGCCGAAGGAGGAGCAGCCCAACGGCAAGCTGGCCGGCCCGGCCGTGGCCGGACTGGACCGCCACGCGGTATCGCAGGACGACGCCGACGCCCTGCTCTCCGGGCTGGGACTGTAGGGCCCGCCGACGCCATGGGAATCCTGATTGCCCAGATGCCCCGTCATAGCGCCGAGCCCGCTCGGCTGGGGGCGGTACCGATAAAGCGCCAGCCGGGCAGGCTCGGCGCTATGACGCAGCAGGATGCGCCATCGCGGCAACCAGGTCGGAACAGGCCACGCCGTGCTCGTGTGCATGCGGGGCAAGCAAGAACGAGGAAATCCATGTCGACAAACCACCGAGTGATGAAACAGCACCGCGCGCGCGCAAGCGCGGCCGCACGCGGCGACGTGGTGTGCTCCAACAGCGTCGGCAGGCCCTAGACCATGAGCACCATACCCGACGACATCGCCGCCGATTTCATCGTCGAGGCCCAGGAGATCCTGGACCGCCTCGGCGAACAGCTGGTGTCGCTGGAGCAGGCGCCCACCGATGGCGAGCAGCTCAACGCGGTGTTCCGCGGCTTCCACACCCTCAAGGGCGGCGCCGGTTTCCTGTCGATCCACGCGATGGTCGAGCTGTGCCATGCCGC
>JAFADB010000307.1 GCA_023425225.1 Pseudomonadota bacterium | reverse complement strand
GGCTCCGCGGATGACAGGATTGTCAGCCTGCCGTCAGCGGCGGCCGACGGCGGCGACGCTAGGATCGGCTTTCGATCGTCAACCATCCATGGAGAGCCCCATGCACAGCCGCCGTCAGTTCCTGGGCACGACCCTGTCTTCGCTGGCCGTGGCCAGCCTCGCCGCCGTCGCCGGTCCGACCTTCGCCGCCGGGCTCGGCCAGGCCGCCACGGCCGCGGGCGGCGGCATCGCCCGGCGCGCCATCCCGTCCACCGGCGAACAGATCCCGGTGATCGGCGCCGGCACCTCGGGCAGCTTCGAGGCCACTCCCGGCACGGAGAAGTACGAGCAGTTGAAGGTGGTGCTGAAGGAGTTCTTCGAAGGTGGCGGCACGGTGTTCGACACCTCGCCCAACTACGGCGGCGCCGACGAGGTGCTGGGCGCGCTGCTGGCCGAGGGCAACTGGCGCTCGCGCTGCTTCCTGGCCACCAAGATCGCCGCCGACAGCCACGAGGCCGCGGTGGCGCAGTGGCAGGAGTCGCTGCGGCGGCTGCGCACCGACAAGGTGGAACTGCTGCAGGTGCACAACCTGCGCGACTGGAAGCGCCAGCTGCCATACGCGCAGGAACTCAAGGCGCAGGGCAAGACCCGCTATGTCGGCGTGACCCACTACGTCGCCTCGGGGCTGCCGGAACTGGAGCAGATCATGCGCACGCAGACGCTGGACTTCATCCAGATCAACTACTCGCCCAACGCCACCGAGGCGGCGAAGACGGTGCTGCCGCTGGCGCGCGACAAGGGCATCGCGGTGTTGATCAACCGCGCCTTCGACGACGGCCGGCTGTTCCCCAAGGTGTCCGGCAAGCCCCTGCCCGCCTGGGCCGGCGAGGCCCAGGCCGGTTCGTGGTCGCAGATCTTCCTCAAGTTCGCGCTCAGCGCGCCGGCGGTGACCGCGGTGATCCCCGCCACCAGCCGTCCCGACCGCCAGCTCGACCAGCTCAAGGCCGGCCTGGGCCCCATGCTCACGCCGGCCCAGCAGCAGGACGTGATCCGTGCCGTCGCCTGAATCCGGCCGCGCGCCGCTGCTGGCGCGCCTGTTCAACGTCAGGCCGCACGAGGCCGGCGCGGTGGCGGCGGCGCTGCTCATGTTCTTCCTGCTGTTCGCCGGCTACTTCATGCTGCGGCCGGTGCGCGAGACCATGGGCATCGCCGGCGGCGTGCGCAACCTGCAGTGGCTGTTCAGCGCCACCTTCGTCGCCACGCTGGTCGCGCTGCCGCTGTTCGGCTGGCTGGCCTCGCAGGTGCGCAGGCGGCGGATCCAGCTGTGGACCTACGGCTTCTTCGTGCTCAACCTGCTGGCGTTCGCCGCGGTGCTGGCGGCGCGGCCGGACAGCATCTGGGCCGCCCGCACGTTCTACGTGTGGCTGTCGGTGTTCAACATGCTGACGATCTCGCTGGCCTGGAGCGTGCTGGCCGACATCTTCGTCAGCGCCCAGGCCAAGCGGCTGTTCGCGCTGATGGCCGGCGGCGCCAGCCTGGGCGGACTGGTGGGGCCGGTGCTGGGTACGGTGCTGGTCGCCCCGATCGGGCATGCCGGCCTGTTGCTGCTGTCGGCGCTGATGCTGGCCGGCAGCGCGGCGGCCGGCATCTGGCTGCAGCATTGGCGCGACCGCCATCCACCCGCCCCGGAGGAACAGGCGGCACGCAACAAGCCGCTGGGCGGCAACCCGTTCGCCGGCGCCACCGCGGTGTTCAAGTCGCCCTACCTGCTGGGCATCGCCACGTTCGTGGTGCTGCTGGCCACCGCCAGCACCTTCCTGTACTTCGAGCAGGCCAAACTGGTGGAGGCGGCCTTCCCCGACAAGACCCGGCAAACCCAGGTGTTCGGCATCATCGACATCGTGGTGCAGTCGCTGGCGATCCTGACCCAGCTATTCCTCACCGGCCGCATCGCGCAGAAGCTCGGCGTGGGCGTGCTGCTGGTGGCGGTGCCGCTGGTGGTCGCCGCCGGCTTCCTGTGGCTGGCGCTGGCGCCGGTGTTCGCGGTGCTGGCGGTGGTGATGGTGGTGCGCCGCGCCGGCGAGTACGCGCTGGTGCGCCCGGGCCGCGAGATGCTCTACACCGTGGTGCCGCCGGAGCAGAAGTACAAGGCCAAGAACTTCATCGACACCGTCGTCTACCGCGGCGGCGACGCGGTCAGCGGCTGGGTCAAGCACGGCATCGACATGCTCGGCAACCATCCCGCCGCGGCGATGCTGATCGGCAGCGCGCTGGCGCTGGTCTGGGCCGGCAACGGCCTGCTGCTCGGTCGCGCGCAACGCCGCCGCGAACACCAGGAGGCCGGCCACCCTGCCCCGCCCTGATCCCCTTCGCCATTCCTGGAGGTCCCCCGCCATGCCTTCGCGCCATGTCCTGCGTATCCTGCCGGCCTTGCTGTCGTCCCTGCTCCTGTTCGCCGCGCCCGTGCTTGCGCAACAGGCGACCGCGGCGGACACGCCGCCCGCACAACGCACGTCCATCCCGCCGCAGCGCACGGTGCTGGTCACCGGCGCGACCTCGGGGATCGGTGCCGCGACCGCGCGCCGCTTCGCCGCCGAGGGCTGGAAGGTGATCGCCACCGGCCGCCGCGCCGAACGGCTGCAACCGCTGGTCGAGGAGTTCGGCAGCGGCACGGTCCATCCGGCGGTGTTCGACGTGCGCGACGCGCAGGCGATGGAGCAGGCGCTGGCGGCGCTGCCCGAGGGCTTCCGCCAGATCGACCTGCTGGTCAACAACGCCGGCCTGGCACGCGGCACCGAGCCGGCGCAGCAGGCCGACCTGGAGGACTGGCGGGTGATGATCGACACCAACATCACCGCGCTGGCCACGCTCACCCACCGCCTGCTGCCCGGCCTGATCGAGCGCCGCGGCCACGTGATCAACATCGGCTCGGTGGCCGGGCGCTACCCGTATGCCGGCGGCAACGTCTACGGCGGCACCAAGGCCTTCGTCGAGCAGTTCTCGATGGGGCTGCGCAGCGACCTGCGCGGCACCGGCACGCGGGTGACGGTGATCCTGCCCGGGCTGGTGGAGACCGAGTTCACCCTGGTGCGCACCGGCGGCGACCAGGCGGCCTCGGAGCGCACCTACGGCGGCGCCGATCCGCTGACGTCCGACGACCTGGCCGAGAGCATCTACTGGGCCGCCACCCTGCCGCCGCACGTGAACGTCAACCGCATCGAGGTGATGCCGGTATCGCAATCGTTCTCGCGCCTGGATGTCCTGCGCGAGCAGTGACCGCCATCGTTCGCGGTTGCCGGCACGTCGTACCATGGACCCCATGAGAATCCTGATTGTCGAGGACGAGGCCAAGACCGCCGGCTACCTGGCCCGCGGCCTGGGGGAACAGGGTTTTGCGGTCGATCACGCCGACAACGGCCAGGACGGGCTGCACCTGGCGCTGACCTGCGACTACGACGCCATCGTGCTGGACGTGATGCTGCCGATCATGGACGGGCTGCAGGTGCTGCGCGCGCTGCGCGCCTCGCGCGACACCCCGGTGATCGTGCTGACCGCGCGCGACCGCGTCGAGGACCGCCTGTCGGGCCTGGGCGCCGGCGCCGACGACTACCTGGTCAAGCCGTTCTCGTTCCTGGAGCTGCTGGCTCGGCTGCACGCCATCACCCGCCGCGGCCGCGGCCACGAGTCCACCCAGGTGCAGGTCGGCGACCTGCACCTGGACCTGATCACCCGCCGCGCCACCCGCCGCGGCCGGCGCCTGAACCTCACCGCCAAGGAGTTCGCATTGCTGGCCCTGCTGGCGCGGCGGCGCTCGCAGATCCTGTCCAAGACCGTCATCACCGAGGCGGTGTGGGACATCAACTTCGACACCAGCACCAACGTGGTCGAGGTGGCGGTCAAGCGCCTGCGCGCCAAACTGGAGGAACCTGGCGAGCCCAGGCTGCTGCATACCGTCCGCGGCATGGGCTACGTGCTGGAGCCGCGCGAGGACGAGCCCAGGTGAGGTCCACATCGGTGGCCTCGCGGCTGGCGCGCATGTTCGGGCTGGCCGTGACCGCGGTGCTGAGCATCGCCGCGCTGGCGCTGTTCCTGTTCATGATGCACGAGCTGCAACGGCACAAGCGCGAGGAGCTGCACGCGCGCTACGTCATCGTCGAGCGGCTGGCGCACCATGCCGACGACCTCGAACGCTGGCGCCATCTCGCCGGCAAGCTGGCCGACTTCAGTCCCGACGACGGCAGCCTGTACTTCCTGGCCGACAGCGACGACCCACGCTTTCGCATCGGCACGGACGTGCTGCGGCGGTTGCGGATCGATCCCGAACCCTTTGCCGAAGGTGGCGATGGCGAGCGCTATGCCCGCGCCGTGCTGGGCGGCAAGCGCTACGTCGCGCTGGTGCACGATCTTCCCGCCGACGGCCAGCGCCCGCCGGTGCGGCTGGTGATCGCCGCGGCGATGAGAGACACCGACGCCACCGTCGTCACGGTGGCGGCCGCGATCGTGATGGTGCTGCTGCTGGCCATGCTGGCGGTGTACGCGCTCGGCTGGCGCATAGCCCGGCGCGGGCTGGCGCCAGTGGACCGGCTGTCCGAGCAGGCGCGCGCCCTGGATGCCCGCGACCTCGCCCGCCGCCTGTCCGCCGAGGCCCTGCCCGCCGAACTCGAGGGCCTGGTGCTGGCGCTCAACCAGGCGCTGGCACGGCTGGAACACGCCTACCTGCAGCTGTCGTCGTTCAACGCCGATGTCGCCCACGAGCTGCGCACGCCGCTGGCCAACCTGATCGGCGAGACCGAAGTGGCGCTGTCGCGCCCGCGCCAATCGGCCACACTGGAGACGGTGCTGCAGTCGAACCTGGAGGAACTGGAACGGCTGCGCGGGATCGTCAACGCCATGCTGTTCCTGGCGCGCGCGGATCGCGGCGAGAGCGCCCGCGACCTGGTCGAGATCTCGCTGCGCGAGGAAACACTCAAGGCCGCCGAATTCATGGAGATGCTGCTGGAGGACGCCGGCACCACGCTGCGGATCGTCGGCGACGCCCGCGTCGAGGTCGAAGACTCGCTCATCGCCCGGGCGATGACCAACCTGATCGACAATGCCCTGCGCCACGGCGAGCCCGGCGGCGAGGTGGTGGTGGTCATCGTCGAGGAGGCCGGACAGGTCACGGTCGCCGTAAGCAACCCGGGCAGGCCCATTCCTGCGCAGCAACTGCCCCATCTGTTCGACCGCTTCTACCGCGGCGACCCGTCGCGCGCCAGCAGCCACCAGCACCAGGGGCTGGGCCTTGCGATCGTCAAGGCCATCGTGCAGCTGCACGGCGGCAGCGTCTTCGCCCGCTGCGAGGAGAACGGCCGCATCGTGATCGGATTCGACCTGCCGACGCGCACCTAGTCTAGGCGTTGCCGGTCACGCAGCGGATGCGAAGCCGCCTATCATGCCGGCGTGGACAGCGCCCGCGGCCACAGGATGACGTGCATGCCGCTACCGGATCAGTGCTGACGGTCGGTTTTCGTGGCAACCGACCGTCAGCGCCACGCAGGCGGGGATGACGACGGGTAGAAATGCGCAAGCACCGACACTCGGCGCCGATCGGATACCGCCATGCCGGGACAGTGCGGCCGGGTGCGATGCCGGTGTCAGGACAACACCGGCGTCAAGACAAACAAAACCGGCGGCATGCGCCGCCGGCTCGTGCTCGCGGGCGGAGGTGGAACGGTTCCACCTCGTGCCCGCAGTGCGGTTACTTGCCCGCTGCCGCCTTCTCCGGCAACGCATAGGCGATCACGTAGTCGCCCAGGTCGGTCGAGTGGCTGGTGCCGCCGGCGGAGATCACCACGTACTGCCTGCCGGTCCTGGGCGAGACGTACACCAGCGGCGCGGCAACCGAGCCGACCGGCAGCCGGGCCTTCCAAACTTCCTTGCCGGTGGCCGAATCCAGCGCGCGCAGGTAATAGTCCTGCGTGCCGGCGAAGAACACCAGGCCCGACGCGGTGGCGGTGGGGCCGCCCAGGGTCGGCATGCCCAGCGGCATCGGCAGGTGGGTCTTGATGCCCAGCGGGCCGGTGTCCTTGACGGTACCCAGCGGCACCTGCCACACCAGCTTCTTGGTGGTCAGGTCGATGGCGCTCATGGTGCCGAACGGCGGTGCCGGGCAAGGCACGCCCAGCGGCGATTGCAGGATGTCGATGCGCACGCCGCCGTACGGGCCGGCCAGCTGCGGACGGATGGTGCCCATGAAGCCCGGCACCTCGGCGGTGGACACCTTGTACTTCTTGGCATCCTCGCGGCTGACCAGCGACATCCGCAGCGCCATGCGCATGTCGTTGACGAACATCAGGTTGCGCGACTCGTCGATCGAGACGCCGCCCCAGTTCATGCCGCCCAGCAGGCTGGGCCACTCGATATAGGGCTTCTCGGTGGGCGGGGTGAAGGCGCCCTGGTAGTTGGAGTCCTTGAACTTGATGCGGCAGTACATCTGGTCGAACGGGCTGACGCCCCACATCGAGCTCTCGGTGAGGGGATCGGCACCGATGATCGGCATGCCCACCGAGAACGGCTGGGTCGGCGACGGGCGCTCGCCCTGGGCATGCGGGGCAGTCGGTACCTGGCGCTCCTCCACCGCGGTGACGTAGTCGCCGGTGCGGCGGTCGAGCACGAAGATCTGCCCGGTCTTGGTGGTCTGGATCAGCGCCGGCACCTTCTGGCCCTGGGCGTTGGTCACGTCGTACAGCACCGGCTGCGAAGGCAGGTCGTAGTCCCATATGTCGTGGTGGATCAGCTGGCGGCTCCAGCGCATCTTGCCGGTGGACGCGTCCAGCGCGACCACCGCCGAGCCGTACTTTTCCTTGGCCGGGTTGCGGTCGCCGCCCCAGTAGTCGGGCGGGCCGTTGCCGGTAGGCAGGTAGACCAGGTTCAGTTCGTGGTCGAAGCTGGGGATGGTCCACACATTGGGCGTGGCCAGTGTGTAGTCCTCGCCGGGCTTGGCCAGGTCTTCCGGCTTGCCCACGTCCCAGGCCCAGACCAGCGAACCGTCGCGCACGTCGAAGGCGCGCACCACGCCGGACGGCTCGCCGTCCTCGATGTCGCGCACCCAGCCACCGATCACGGTCAGGTGGCCCATCACCACAGGGATCGAGGTGGGGTGGTAGCGCTTGCTGTTCTCGGTCGGGCCCATATGCGGCTTGATGTCGACGAAGCCGCCCTGGCCGAAATCCGGGCACAGCGCGCCGCTGTTGGCATCGAGCGCGAACAGCCGTGCATCCACCGCCGAGACGAGGATGCGCTGGCGGCATTGCTGCGCGGTGTAGGCGGCCTTCTGCGCGGCATCCAGGCTGGCGTCGCGGTCGATGTCGTAGTAGCCCACGCCGCGGCAGGTCACGTGCTCGGCGGTGCGCGCCTTGGGATCGAACTTCCACAGCGCCTTGCCTGTGTCGCCGTCGATGGCGGTCACCAGGTTCTCCGGTGTGCACGAGTACAGCGTGCTGCCGATCTGCAGCGGCGTGTTCTCGTCCACGCCGGTGCCCGCTCCCCGGGTGCGGCGGCCGGTGCGGTAGGTCCACGCCACCTGCAGCTGGTCCACGTTTTCCGGGGTGATCTGCGTGTAGGGTGCGAAGCGGGTGCCGGCGGCGTTGCGGCCGAAGAACTCCCAGTTCTCCGGGTTGGCCGGGTTCACCTTGCCGGCCTGGGCATCGACGCTGATGTTGCCGGGATTGGAGATCGAGCCATGCGGGAAGAACGCCGCGACCAGCGTGGCCAGCAGGCCGAGGAAGACCACCAGCGCGCCGCCATTGCCCAGGCGGCGGGCACCGGCGCCGACGCCCGGATAGCCGGCGCTGGACCACAGCGTCATCATCAGCACCAGTGCCGGGAACACCAGCCGCGGCAGCAGTTCCCAGTAACCGAAGCGCGGGGTGTCGACCAGCGCCCAGGCCAGCGTGGCCAGGAACACCAGCAGCGACACTGCGGCAGTGGCACGATGGCGCAGCAACACCAGCACGGCCAGCACCAGGTAGGCCAGGCCGGCGACCAGGTAGTAGCCGGAACCGCCGAGCCCGATCAGCTTGGCGCCGCCGATGCACAGGGCCACGGCGGCAACCAGCAGGACCAATGCCAGCAGCAGCCTGGGAACGTCCCGAAGCGCGAAACTGCGCTTGGACGTGGTGGGGGTGATCATGGGGGAGATCTCCTGAGATATCAGTGGAAATTCGGCCAACAGATCAACAGGCGTATTGCCCGAGACGTCGGCATGCAGCAATGGGAACCAGGCGGACTGGAACTGCTCTGGCGGTACGCGGCTGATTTCAGCACAAGGCTTCCGACGATGACGTGAAGCAGCCGAGACGGGACGGCGCCGGGAGTGGCCACGTCATTTTGCCCCCCAAGGGCGTTTTTGTCCGCCCCTGCTGGTGCTGTCCAGTGCAGCGCAAGCTCAGGCAGGTTCGCAATGTTCCACGATCAACTGGATCGCATCGCCGCCGCGGTAGTCGTCGCCGACCAGGCGGTAGGCGATGCGCACCGCCCGGCCGGGCTCCTGGCCGTGCCAGCCGTTGAAGTGGATGGCGTTGAGCGGCTCGCTACGTCCGTGGCAGCGCAGGCTCAGCTTCAGGTGGCGCTCCTTCAGCACGCGCCACTGCAGCACCTGGAATTCACCGTCGAACAGCGGCTCGGGAAAGCCCTGCCCCCA
>JAFADB010000196.1 GCA_023425225.1 Pseudomonadota bacterium | reverse complement strand
CCACGGGAGGATCGTGAAGCGGCGCTAGTAGACATCGCGCGCATAGCGTCCCTCCGCCTGCAGGCGGGAGAGGTAGTCGGCGGCATCCTCGGCGCTGTGGCCGCCATGCTCGGCGACGATGGCCGCCAGAGCGGCGTGCACGTCCTTGCCCATGGCGATGGCGCCGCACACGTACAGGTGCGCGCCGCCTTCCAGCCAATCGTAGAGCTCGCGGCCGTGCTCGCGCAGCCGGTGCTGCACGTAGGTCTTGCGGTGGCCGTCGCCGGACAGAGGCTGCACGTCGCGCGAGAACGCCAGCTCCAGGCGATCCAGCTCGCCGCTGCGCAGCGCCTGCTGCCATTCGCTCTGGTAGAGGAAGTCGCGGTTGAAGTGGCGGGCGCCGAAGAACAGCCAGTTGCGTCCGCCGGCGCCGCTCTCGGCGCGTTCCTGCACGAAGCCGCGGAACGGCGCCACGCCGGTGCCCGGGCCGATCATCAGGATGTCGCGGTCGCCATCGGCGGGGACGCGGAAGCGCTCGTTCGGCTCCACGTAGAGCGGGGCCTGCGCGCCTTCCTGCAGTGTCGCCAGCCAGCCGCTGGCCGAACCGAGATGGGGGTGGCCGTGGACCTGGTAGTCGAGCACGCCGACGGTGACGTGGACCTCCTCGCCCACGCGCTTGCGGCTGGAGGAGATCGAGTACAGCCGTGGCGCCAGCGGGCGCAACGCCTGGACCAGCGCCTGCTGGTCCCAATCCGCCGGCCAGCGGCGCAACACGTCGATCAGCTGGTGATCGGCGAGCAACGCCGCCAGGCCGGCAGTCTGGGTAGGGTCGAGCAGCGCCTCCAGTTCGTCGGCGCGGGCCTGCCGGGCATGTGCGGCCAGGAACGGCCGCGACAGCTTGGTCAGTTCGCGCCGGGTGGCGAGCCACTCGTGCAGGGACAGAGTCTCCGGACCGACGGTTACGCTGCCGTGACCGGGCAGTTGCAGGGCGTGAAGGACCTGCTCGACCAGCGCATCCGGATTGCGGTGGCGAAAGCCCAGCGCATCGCCGGGTTCGTAATGCAGGCCGCTGCCCTGCAGCGACAGTTCGAGATGGCGCACCTGCGAGGACGCATCGCCGTAGAGGCGGAAGCCCGGTCCCTTGAAGTCGCGGCCGCTGATCGGCTGGTTGGCCAGCACTTCGGCGGCGAACGGCCGGTCGTGCGACCAGGCGGCCGCGGCGTGCGCGCGCAGCGGGGTGACGCTGGCCGAGGGCGCGGCGCTGGCGACATCGAGTCGCAGGCGCGCCTGTTCGAGCGCCTGCTCGCGCCACGGCGCGGCCACGCCGTCGATGTCCAGGTCGGCCTCGCCCAGCGGCAGCACGCGGGTGGCGCCAAGTTCGGCCAGGCGGGCGTCGATGCGGCGGGCGATGCCGCAGAAGTCGGCGTAGCTGGAATCGCCCAGCCCGAGCACGGCGTAGTCGAGGTCGGACAGCCTGGGGGCGCGGCGTCCCTGCAGGAACTCGACCAGGCCGATGGCATCGTCCGGCGGGTCGCCCTCGCCCTGGGTGCTGATGACCACGTACAGCAGGCGCTCGGCCGCCAGCTCGCGCTGCGGGTAGGCGTCGGCGCGTAGCAGGCGCGTCGCCAGCCCGCTCGCCTCGGCCTGGGCCGCCAATGCCTCGGCCGCGCGCCGCGCGTTGCCGGTCTGGCTGCCGTAGACGATGCTCAGCCGCTGTCCTGACTGCGGCCTGGCCGGCTGGCCGGGCAGTGCCGCAAGCGACGGAGGCGGTGCGCCCCGCGCCTGCGCCAGCCCGGCCGCGTAGCCGGACAGCCACCACAGCGAGGCGTCGTCCAGCCCTTCCACCAGCCGCGCCAGCGGCGCCCTGCGCTCTTCGGGCAGGGGGCTGGACGATAACGCGAAGCTGGCGGCGGTCATTGCCGTTCCGGGTGCGCAGGAGGGAGTGTCGATGCTAGGGACCGGCGGCGCGCGGCAGAAAGGAGCAGGCGTTATCGATTCATGCCGGGGGATTATTTCGTCCGCCGCGGGCGGCGAAACACACTGCCGGTCCTCGCTGCGGTCCGCTTGCCGCTACTCTTGGCGACGACCGTCCCCGTTCCCCTCGCGCCTTCCCGATGACCTCCGTCCCGCCGTTGTCCCACCTCGACCGCCTGGAGGCGGAGAGCATCCACATCCTGCGCGAGGTCGTCGCCGAGTTCCGCAACCCGGTGCTGCTGTATTCGGTCGGCAAGGACAGCTCGGTGCTGCTGCACCTGCTGCTCAAGGCGTTCGCGCCGGGCCGCCCGCCGGTTCCGCTGCTGCACGTGGACACGCGCTGGAAGTTCCGCGAGATGATCGCCTTCCGCAACCGCCGCGTCGCCGAGACCGGCGTTGAGCTGCGCGTGCACGTCAACCCCGATGGCATCGCCGCCGGCATCAACCCGATCGACCACGGCGCCGCCGTCCATACCGACGTGATGAAGACCCAAGGCCTGAAGCAGGCGCTGGACAAGTGGAAGTTCGATGCCGCCATCGGCGGTGCGCGCCGCGACGAGGAGGCCTCGCGCGCCAAGGAGCGGGTGTTCTCGTTCCGCAACCGGCACCACCGCTGGGATCCCAGGCACCAGCGCCCGGAACTGTGGAACCTGTACAACGCGCGCATCCATGCCGGCGAGAGTGTGCGTGCCTTTCCGCTGTCCAACTGGACCGAGCTGGACGTGTGGCTGTACATCTACCGCGAGCGCATCCCGGTGGTGCCGCTGTACTTCGCCGCGATGCGGCCGGTGGTCGAGCGCGACGGCGCGCTGATCATGGTCGACGACGAACGATTGCCGCTGCGTCCGGGCGAGGTGCCGCGGATGCGGCAGGTGCGCTTCCGAACGCTGGGCTGCTACCCGCTGACCGGCGCGATCGAGTCGCAGGCCGACACCCTGGAGAAGGTCATCGCCGAAATGCTGGTGGCCACCACCTCCGAGCGCCAGGGCCGGGTGATCGACCACGATCCGGGCGCGTCGATGGAGAAGAAGAAGCTGGAGGGCTATTTCTGATGAATGCCCCTACCGACATCGCCGGCTACCTCAAGCAGCACGAAGCCAAGCCGCTGCTGCGCTTCATCACCTGCGGCAGCGTGGACGACGGCAAGAGCCCGCTGATCGGTCGCCTGCTGTCCGACAGCAAGCGGCTGTTCGACGATCAGTTGGCCGCGCTGGAGAATGACAGCCGCAGGCACGGCACCCAGGGGGAGCGCATCGATTACGCGCTGCTGCTGGATGGTCTGGCCGCCGAACGCGAGCAGGGCATCACCATCGACGTGGCCTACCGCTACTTCGACACGGACAAGCGCAAGTTCATCGTCGCCGACTGCCCGGGTCACGAGCAGTACACGCGCAACATGGCCACCGGCGCATCCACCGCCGACCTGGCGGTGGTGCTGGTGGATGCGCGCAAGGGCCTGCTGACGCAGACGCACCGGCACAGCTACATCGTCTCGCTGCTCGGCATCCGCCACGTGGTATTGGCGGTGAACAAGATGGACCTCGTTGATTTCGACGAAGCGGTGTTCGCGCGCATCGCCACCGACTATCGCGCCCTGGCCCGTCGCCTGGGTATCGCCGAGGTCACCTGCATCCCGCTGTCGGCGCTGGAAGGCGACAACCTGTCCTCGCGCTCCACGCGCACGCCCTGGTACAACGGGCCCGCGCTGCTGGAGCACCTGGAACAGGTGCAGGTGGATGCGCAGGAGGGCGGCGGCAGCCTGCGCCTGCCCGTGCAGTGGGTGAACCGTCCGCACCAGAATTTCCGTGGCTATGCCGGCACCCTCGCGGCCGGCCAGGTGAAGCCCGGCGACGAGGTCATCGTGCTGCCGTCGGCGCGCCGTTCGCGCGTGAGCCGCGTGCTCGATGC
>JAFADB010000271.1 GCA_023425225.1 Pseudomonadota bacterium | reverse complement strand
CTCGACAACGGGCTGCCCGGCGCGCGCGGCCAGGCCGCCTTCGCCTCGGCGGCGCGACCGCTCAACCCGTTCTCCGGCATGACCGGGCGCATGCCGCGTTCTCCGGCGGTGCTGTCCGATGTGGTCGCCACTGGCTATCCAGTGCCGGCTACCTACGTCGCGCCGTCTGTTCCGGCGCGTTCGAGCTATGTCGCCGACCCTGGCGACGGATTGCCGGCCCCGGTTGCTGCATCGGCCGGGACCTTGCCGCTGGCCGCGCTGCCGGTTCCCGGGCAGCGTCCGCGCGTCGCTTCGGCCACCGCCGCGGACTATCCGGTCGGCGCCGCCACCATGCCGGCAGCCGCCGCGATGCAGCCGCTGCCCGTACGCAGTTCCGGCAATACGGTGCTCGACGAGCTGCGCCAGGTGCAGGCCGAAAACAGTGACGACTTGGCGCTGGGCGCTGCCTATCGCTCCCGTGACGGCGAATCCGGCCTGGGCCGCATGGACGACATCGAGATGCCGATGCAGGCCGAGTTCGCGGTCGGCGAGGGCAAGCTGGGTGTGTCGCTGACCCCGACGCTGGTGGATGCCGGCGCGGTCGGCAACGACTATCCCGCCGCCAGCCGCTTCGGTTCCGGTCCGGCCGCGGCGCTGGGTGACGCGCTGGCCGCCGATCGTACCGTCATCGACGACCTGATTGGCTCGTCCCTCTATCAGGGCCTGCTGACCACCGGCAACACAATCACCACCCGTCGCTACATCGAAGACACTGCGCGGGCCTCCGGCTTGTTCCAGGAGTTGTACAACGCCGCCGAGGGTGCCACGACGACCGAGCGCACTGAAAACGCACTCGAAGCGTTGTACGCGTTGCCACTGTCGCAATACTTGATTGACCACGATCTGTCCGGCATGCGCATCGGCACCATTGCCAGCCAGGTGCTGGGCGACAGTTCCATCCTGGCCAACCTGACAGCCAGTGACATTGCCATGCTCAAGGCGCTGTCGCAGAGCAGCGGCGCGACGCAGACTCCGGTTCAGTTCCAGGATGCGCTGTACTCGATGGCCGCCAATGGCACCGCCGCGCGCCGCCTGAGCCAGGACGACAGTGGCGTGGGCGTGGGCGTGAGCTACCGCAACGGCGGCTTCGGTGCCGATGTCGGCAGCACCCCGATCGGCTTCCAGCAGCAGAACATCGTCGGCGGCGTGGGATACCGGGGCGAGCTCGGCGAGCACCTGACCTGGTCGGCGGAGGCGTCGCGGCGCGCCGTCAACGACAGCGTGCTGTCCTTTGCCGGCACCAAGGACGCGCGCAGCGGACGCGAGTGGGGCGGGGTGACCAGCAATGGTCTGGCACTGTCGGGCACGCTGGACAACGGCCTGCTCGGTGGCTACGTCAACCTTGCCGCGCACCGGCTCAAGGGTCGCAACGTTGCCGACAACGAACATCGCCAGGCAGACCTGGGCTTCTACGTGCATGCGCTGGAGACGGACAACCAGTCGCTGACCGCTGGCATCAACCTGACCGTGATGCAGTACGACAAGAACCTGAGCGGCTTCACCTACGGCCACGGCGGCTATTTCAGCCCGCAGGACTACTTCGACCTCGGCTTCCCGGTGCACTGGAGCGGCCGCTCTGCCAGCCAGAAGGTGAACTGGAAGGTGGATGCCAGCGTCGGCGTGCAGCATTTCAGCAGCGATGCCACGCCGTACTTCCCGACCGACGCTGCCCTGCAGCAGGCGGCTTATGACGCGGCCTCGCTGGCGGCACTGCTGGGACTGACCAGCGAATACACCGCGCCGGTCTACGCCGGACAGAACAAGACCGGCGTGTCCTACAACGTCTCCGGCGCCGCCGAATGGCAGGTCGCGCCGCAGCTGTTCCTGGGCGGGCGGCTGACCTTCAACAACGCCCGCGACTACAACCAGTTCAACACCAACATCTACCTGCGCTTCGTGCTCGACCGGCTGGGCGCGGCCCTGGGCCGCGAGCCCCGGGTGCTGGCCTCGCCCTACGCGCAGTAGCGGTACTGGCGCATTTTCGAGTCAGGCACTTGCAGGGTCGTCGCTCCCCGCGCAGACGGGAGCCGTTCGGCTTACGTCCAAGTCGCGGTGAAGGCTCCCGGGTACCGGCGCGACGTAGTCACGCCTAATCCGGTCGTCCGCCGGTCCCCAACTCGGCCAGCGCCGCGCGGGCGCTCTTGCTGGCTGGATCGAGTTTCAAGGCCGCCTGATAGCTGCGGCGCGCGTCGTCCAGGCGTCCCGCTGCTCGATATGCCTCGCCGAGACTGTCGTGTGTATTGGCGGAATCCGGATAGGACGCCACCCCCCATTCGAATACGCGCACGGCCATCGCGGTCTTGTCCGCGCGCAGGAGCTTGTACCCAAGCGCATTCAACGCCGGCTCGCTGCGGTCGTACTCGCCGGCGCGTTTGCCCAGACCCTCGTAGGCGGCCGTCATCGCATCGAGCCCCTGGCGGTATGCGATGGGCGTCAGCAGGTCGTCGAGGCTGCGCTGCGCCAGTTGCATCGGCTTGCCGTTGAGCACTTCCATCAGGTCCTTGCCCATCGCCACCACCAGCGGACCCTGCCAGAAGTTGTCGAGGATGATCACGCAGTCCTGGTGTAGTTCTGAGCGCAGGTAATAGCTCTGGTATCCCGGAACGCTGCCGGTATGGGAAACCACCGGCAGGGTTTCGCCATCGGGCAGTGTCCAGTCCTCCACACCCCAGCCGTAGCCGTAGGCCGCGGCGTGCACTTGCAGCATCGTTCGTCGCGTATCCGCATGCAGCAGGCGCTCGCCGTACAGTGCCCGGTCGAACCGGTAGAGATCGTCGGCGGTGGTGTAGATTCCCGCGGCCGCGAAGGACACGCTCGGATCGATCCACTGGGGGCGTACCAACGTGCCCTCCGGGGTGCGGGTGTGGCCCTGGGCAAGTCCTTCCACCATGGCAGCATCGGTGAACAGGCCGCTGGAGGCCATGCCCGCCGGCGAGAAGATGTGCTCCTGGAGATTGTCGGCGAGGGAACGTCCCGTCACCTGCTCGATGAGCACGCCGAGCAGGAAGAACCCGTTGTTGTTATAGCGCCACTGCTGCCCCGGATTTTCCAGCAGCGTCGGCTTGATCCACTCGCGTGCGAATTCCTTCGGCGTGTAGCTGCGGCGCGCGGCGGTTTGCCACCAGTCGTCGGTATAGCGTCCCGGCACATCGGCAAGGCCGGAAGTGTGGCTGAGCAACTGCGCCACCGTCACTGGCGCGGCGGACGTTCCCGCGTAGAGATCCGGCAGATAGTCGCCCAGGGTCCCATCCAGCCGCAGCTTGCCCTGCTGGACCAGTTGCATTGCCAGCGTGGCGACCAGCGGCTTGGTCAGCGAACCGATGCGATAGCGCGCGTCCGCGCGGCTGGGCACGGCCCACTCGACGTTGGCCTGGCCATGGGTGGTGCGCAGCAGTACCTTGCCGTCGCGGGCGACCAGCACGGTGCCGTTGAACCCGCGCCGGTCCGCATAGCTGTCGACCAGTTGCCGGAGTTCATCCGCAGTCGCGGGCCGTTTCGCCATTGCGGCGGCACTGCACATGAGCAACACGACACCGCACATACGGACAATTGGGCGCATGGATCGATCGACTGGCCTGGAGGACTTGGCCCCATGGTTTATCAATGACTACAAATGTAGTCAATAAACTGCGCGTGGCACGAACTGACCTGGCATCACCCCGCCGCCGGCCTGGAAGCCGGGATCCCTATCGGCACTGCTGTCCGGGGAAGTTTTCCTGCCTGGCTGGCAAGGGCTTGCGGCAAGGGTCTTACGATCTCACTGGCAATGGCGGGACTCGGATCGCGGGCCGCCATGCGTGTGCTTGTCGTCCCCGCGCAAGCGGGGATCCAGTGCCTGTGCCTTGAAAGATGGAGCTAGCGGGAGATTGCGTAGCGGGCTGCTCACCGCGCAAGTCGCTGGGTCCCCGCCTGCGCGGGGACGACGAATTCGCTATCCCATGTATGAGTCGCGCCTCTCCAGTCGCCGTTGCTCCGGACAGCGATGCGCCTGCGCGAAGATGACGATCCGGCAAGGCCGAGGCCGCACAGCGGCCCCGGCCAGGGCGTTACTTCAGCGCCTTGAACCGCAGCCGCTTGGGGCCGGCGTCGTCGCCGAGGCGGCGCTTCTTGTCCTCCTCGTACTCGCGGTAGTTGCCCTGGAAGAACTCCACGTGCGAGTCGCCCTCGAAGGCGAGGATGTGGGTGGCGATGCGGTCCAGGAACC
>JAFADB010000242.1 GCA_023425225.1 Pseudomonadota bacterium | reverse complement strand
AACCCTGGGACAGGTGGTGCGCCTGGAGGGATTCGAACCCCCGACCAATGGCTTCGGAAGCCACTACTCTATCCGGCTGAGCTACAGGCGCATCTTGAGGACATCGCCGCCGTGGGACATCGCGGCGGTCGGGCATTATCGCCGAAACCGCGCCAAACACGAAGCCCCCACCATCCGGCACCCGGCCATGGACCGGATCGGCTTGCCCGACCGGGCCGATCCGGCCACGTCGGCCGGCACGGCGAGAGCCTCTCGCATGCCCTTCCGCATCGTCCCGCGGGCCGGAACCCACAGCCAACGCGGGCTGCGCCGCATTCCGGCCAATCCCTGCCCGGGAAGCCTCCGATGCCGGAGGACGGCCTGAAAACCGGGGAAACCCCGTATACCCGGTGGACCGAAACCGCCGGAGCGTTCGCCCGCATGCCGCAGCCATCCTGCCCAGCCCCCGCAAGCCCGGCACCCGCCTCCACCGTGGCGCTCCCCGCGCGCCGGCCCGGCAGCGCGGTGGACGCGGACGCGCCGGGACACAGGGTCGGCCCTTCCGGGTCCTGCGGGGGCGACACATGAAGGTCGCCCTGGTCCATTACTGGCTGGTGGGCATGCGCGGCGGCGAGCGCGTGCTCGAGGCGCTGTGCGAGCTGTACCCGGAGGCCGACATCTTCACCCTGGTCTGCGACCGCCAGGCCCTGTCCGACACACTGCGCGGCCACCGCATCGTCACCTCGTTCCTGCAACGCATCGGCGGCGTGAAGCATTACCGCCGGATGCTGCCGCTGATGCCGTTCGCGCTGGAATCGTTCGACCTGACCGGCTACGACCTGGTGATCTCCAGCGAGGCGGGCCCGGCCAAGGGCATCGTGCCCGGCCCGGAGGCGCTGCACGTGTGCTACTGCCACTCGCCGATGCGCTACATCTGGGACCTGTACCCGCAGTACCAGGCCGCCTCCGGCGCGCTGACCCGGCTGGCGATGGCGCTGGCCGCGCCGCCGTTGCGCGCCTGGGACGTCACCACCGCGCAGCGGGTGGACCATTTCATCGCCAACTCGCGCTACGTCGCCGCGCGCATCGGCAAGTACTACCGGCGCGAGGCGCAGGTGATCCACCCGCCGGTGGACGTGTCGCGCTTCGGCATCGCCAGCGCGCCGGACGACTACTTCCTGTGCGCCGGCCAGATCACCCCGTACAAGAAGGTCGGCATCGCGGTGGAGGCCTGCACGCGGCTGGGCGCCAGGCTCAAGGTGATCGGCTCGGGCGCGGACGCGGCGCTGCGCCGGCTGGCCGGGCCGAACGTGGAGTTCCTCGGCGCGGTGGACGACCGCCAGATGGCGCACCACTTCAGCCACTGCAAGGCACTGCTGTTCCCGGGCGTGGAGGACTTCGGCATCGTGCCGCTGGAGGTGATGGCCAGCGGCCGCCCGGTGATCGCGTTCGCGCGCGGCGGCGCCACCGAAACCGTCGTCGACGGCCGCACCGGCCTGCTGTTCCACCAGCAGAGCGTGGACGCGCTGGCCGAGGCCATCGGCCGCTACGAGCGCGATCCGCACCGGTTCGAGCCGGAACGGCTGCAGGCCCACGCGCGCTCGTTCGACACCGGGGTGTTCAAGGCGCGCATGCGCGCGGCGATCGACGCGGCGCTGCGCCGCCACGCGCATGCGAACTCCGCGTCGCGCACGCCCGCCGTGCCGGCCATCGCGGAGTAGCCGGTGGACGCCCTGCCCATCGCCATCTTCTGGGCGCTCGCCGCCTGGGCCACCTGCAGCCGCCGCCCCGCCCTGCTGTACCTGTTCTTCGCCTCGATGCCGTTCGGCTCGTTCGCGGTCGTCCCCACCACCGTCACCGGCGGGCTGACGCTCACGCCCACGCCGATGGTGGCGGTGCTGCTGATCGCGCGCCAGCTGCTCAACCGCCAGGGCCTGAACTACCTGGCGAACATGGCGCTGCTGCCCAGCGGCCTGCTGGTGCTGACACTGTTCTGGGCGGCGGCGATCTTCGCCACGCTGTTCATGCCGCGCCTGTTCGCCGGCGCGGTCAACGTGGTGCCGATGAAGATCACCGCCTTCATGCAGATCGCGCGGCTGCAGCCGACCACGCAGAACATCTCGCAGCTGGTGTACGTGAGCATCTCGGTGCTGGCGGTGTTCGCCTTCGCGCGCATGCTGCGCCAACGCGCCATGCGCATGCACGTGATGTACGCGCTGTTCCTGGGCGGCGCGCTGGCGGTGTTCACCGGGCTGCTGGACCAGGCCAGCCAGTACGTGCAGATCCAGCCGCTGCTGGCGCCGTTCCGCACCGCCAGCTATTCGCTGATGACCGAGGTGGAGATACTGGGCGGCAAGCGCGTGGTCGGGCTGATGCCGGAGGCCTCGGCGTTCGGTGCGGTGACGCTGATCTTCCTGGTGTCGCTGTACTTCTTCCGCCGCGCCATGCCGCCGGGAACGTTGCGCGACCGCGCGGTGCCGGTGCTGCTGGCGCTGCTGCTGGCGATGACCTGGCTGTCGACATCGTCGGCCGCCTACCTGGGGCTGGGCCTGTTCGGGCTGGTGGCCGCGCTGGAATGGGCGTCGCGGGCGCTGCTGGCGGGCAACAACCCCTACCTGCGGCGCGGGCTGCTGCAGGAACTGGGGATCGCGGCCGCCGGCATCTGCCTGCTGGTGGTGGCCATCGCCTTCAATCCGGCGATGTTCGAGCCATTCATGGGCATGGTCGACACGATGGTGTTCAAGAAGACCGGCTCCTCCTCGTTCGAGGAACGCAGCATGTGGACACAGGTGTCGTGGCAGGCGCTGCTGGACACCTACGGCATGGGCGTGGGCATGGGCGGCACCCGCGCCTCCAACTTCGCCGTGACCCTGGCCAGCAACGTCGGCTTCGTCGGTGCGGTGCTGTACTGCCTGTTCGTGCTGCAGAGCCTGCTGCTGCGACGGGTGCCGGCGGACGATGCGCAGGCCGGCGCCCTGAAGCGGGCGATCTTCTGGTCGTTCCTGACGCCGTTCGTGACCAGCCTGCTGATCGGCACCAGCGCGGATTTCGGCCTGTCCAACGCCTTCCTGTTCGGGCTCGGCCTGGCGATCACCCAGACCGATCCGGCGCGGGCGCCCGTTGCGGCGCCGCCCACACTCGCAACGCCGGCTCGCAAGGCCTGGATGCCCGCGTCCGCCCGGGAGATGCCCGATGGCGGCTGAAGGCGCCACCCTGATCGGCCGCACGATCGGCGCCGGCAGCTGGACGATCGGCGCGCGGCTGGTGGCCAAGCTGATCGACCTGGCGCTGCTGGTGTGCCTGGCCCGGTTCCTGGGACCGTCGGCGTTCGCACTGGTGGCGGCGGCGATGGCGGTGGTGTTCATCGTCGAGGCACTGTTCGAACTGCCGATGGCCGCCGCGCTGATCCGGGTGCCGGTGCTCACCCGCGCCATGCTCGATACCGCCTTCACCCTGGGGCTGCTGCGCGGGCTGTGCATCGCCGCGCTGCTGGCGCTGCTGGCCTGGCCGCTGTCGGTGTTCAACCACGAGCCGCGGCTGCTGCCGCTGGTGTGCGTGCTGGCGCTGGCGCCGGCGCTGCGCGGCCTGGTCAGCCCGCGCATGGTGGAGTTCGTGCGGCGGCTGGAGTTCCGCCCGGACGTGGCGCTGGAGCTGTCGGGCAAGATCGTCGCGTTCGTGGTGTCGATCGCGCTGGCGGCCGCCACCGGCAGCTACTGGGCCATCGCCGCGGCCACGGTATGCACGCCGCTGGTCGCCACCGCGCTGTCCTACGTGCTGGCGCCGCTGCGCCCGCGGCTGGACCTGTCGGCGTGGCCGCACTTCTCCAACATGGTGGGCTGGAACTTCCTCTCGCAGCTGGGCAATGCCTTCAACTGGCAGATCGACCGCCTGCTGCTGCCGCGCTTCAGCGGCAGCGTCGCCTTCGGCCAGTACGCCATGGCCAAGCAGATCTCCGAGATCCCCGACCAGGCGCTGCTGGTGCCGCTGCAACGGCCGCTGATGGCCGCGCTCGCCACTCCGGGCGCCGACCATCGCACGCACTACCTGCAGGTGGTGCGCGCCATCGCGCTGGTGATGGCGCCGGTGCTGGTGCTGCTGATGGCCTGGCCGGAGCCGCTGGTACGGGTGGCGCTGGGCCCGGACTGGATGGCCGCGGCGCACTGGCTGCGGTTGCTGGGAGTGGTGTCGCTGCTGGGCCTGCCAGGGCTGCCGATGCCGGCGATGGCGATGATCCGCAACCGCGCCAGCGCCATCGCGCTGGTCACCTTCTCGATGCTGGCCGCACGCGTCCCGCTGGTGTGGCTGGGCGCGCTCCACTTCGGCATTGCCGGCGCCATCGCCGGCAGCGCGGTGTCGGCCGCGCTCGGCGCGACGCTGGCGATGCTGGTGATACGTGCACTGATTGGGCTGGGCGTGGGACGGCAGCTGGCCGCGCTGCTGCCGGCCGCACTGTCGCTGCTGCCGGCCGCGGCGCTGCTGCTGGCCACCCGCGACTGGGTCATGGCGACGGCATCGTTCGCCGAGCTGCTGGCGCGTGCGGGCGCATGCGGGCTGATCTACCTGGCGATCTACGGCGGGCTGGTGCTGGCATGCTGGCGGCTGGCGGGAAGACCGCCCGGCCTGGAGGCCCACCTGGTGTCGCTGCTGCGTCGCCAGCGCGGATCGCCGCGGCGGCAGGATGCAGCCGACCTCCCATGAACCGCATGCACGGAGCCTTGCAGACCAGCCCATGAACCACCCCCGACGGATCGCGATCAACGGCAAGTTCCTGATCACCCAAACCGGCTACAAGTCCGGCGTGTACCGCGTCGCACGCGAACTGGTGACGGCGATGGACGCGGTGCTGGCGCGCGGCGAGCCACGCTACCGCGATGTCGAATGCACGCTGCTGGCCCCGGCCGTGCCGGTGGACCTGCCGCTGGCGGCGATCCGCCTGCACCGCTCCGGCCGCGCCAGCACCCTGCTCAAGGGCATCCCCTGGGAGCAGTTGGCGCTGCCGGGCCTGTCCGCCGATGCGGTCCTGCTCAACCTGTGCAACCTCGGCCCGCTGGCCAAGGCCGATGCCTTCACGATGATCCACGACGCGCAGGTGTACTCCTCGCCGGGCTCGTACTCGACGGCGTTCCGCCTCTGGTACCGGCTGATGCTGCCGGCGCTGGGGCGGCGCAACCGCGGCATCCTCACCGTCTCGGGGTTTTCCGCCAGCGAGCTGGCACGCCATGGCGTGGTCGCTCCGTCGCGCGTGCACGTGGTCCACAACGGCTGCGACCACGTGCTGCGGATCGTTCCCGATCGCGGCTTCCCGCAGCGCGCCGGGCTGTCCGCAGGCCCCTACGTGGCGGCGCTGGCCACCACCCAGGTGCACAAGAACATCGGCATCCTGTTCGACGCGTTCCGTGTGCCGGCACTGGCCGGCACGACCCTGGCGCTGTTCGGCAACGACACCCGCGAGGACTTCGAGCGCGCCGGCCACGACGTGCCGGGCAACGTGCGCTTCCTCGGCCGGGTGGACGACGGCGAACTGGTCGGCCTGCTGCAGGGCGCGACCGCGCTGGCGTTCCCGTCGCTGACCGAGGGCTTCGGCCTGCCGCCGCTGGAAGCGATGCGCGTCGGCTGCCCGGCGATCGTCGCCCGCGCCGGCGCACTGCCGGAAGTCTGCGGCATCGACACCCTGCAGGCCGACCCGCACGATGCCGCGCAATGGGCCCTGCAGGTGGGCCGGCTGCGCGACGATGCCGGTTTCGCCGCCGACGTGCGCGCACGCGGGATCGAGCACGCACGCGCCTTCACCTGGGAACGCGCGGCGCGGCGGGTGCTGGATGTCGCGTTGGGGCAGACGGAGGCGTAGCGGGAATCCGGGCTTCTGCAGCAACCGGTTACGGCAGCGCCATTCCCTTCTCCCGCTTGCGGGGCCACGGCCCCCTTTCCGGGGGAAGGTGCCCGAAGGGCGGATGGGGGCTGTTTGGAGTACGGGAGAGCAACAGCAAAAAGCTCCCCCATCCGGCGCTGCGCGCCTCCTTCCGCCGCAAGCGGGAGAAGGGAGTTCGGCTGCGGAAATCAGCAGTCCGCCGCGTCAGGCACCGCATCCGGCATGGCGTGCAGGGTGCGCTCGAGCAGTTCGTCTGACAGTCGAACGTGCGCGTGCGCATAGGCGACCGAACCCAGGCCGTCGCCGCCCATGCGCGCCTGCGCGCGGCGCGCGCGCTGCAGCGCCGCCGGCGGATCGCGCAGCACGCGCAGCAGCGCCTGCGTCATCGCCACGACGTCGCCGGGCGGCACGTAGCAGACCTCCTCCTCGTCGAAGTACGCCCGCAGTCCGCCCACGTCGGTGATCACCAGCGCACGCCCCTTCACCGCGGCCTCCTCGGCCACGGTGATGCCCGAGGCATGCAGGTTGGGTTGCAGCGGCACCACCACCACGTCGGCGTCGGCATACAGCGCGTCGAGTTCGGCGTTGTCGCGCGGGCGCACGATCCGGCAGTTCGGCAGCCCCTCCAGCAACGCCGGCGCAATGGTGCCGGAGACGATGGTGGCCTGCATGTCGTCGCGGCCGCCGACGGCATCGAGCAGCGTCTTCCAGTCGCGGTGGCGATCGCTGCCCAGCGAGAGGATGTTCAGTGCCGGCGACCGCCGCGGCACCTCGGGCTCGACCTGCGGTCCGCTGCGGATGCCGAACAGCACCAGCTCGCAGCGCGTGTCCGGGAACAGCGCCTGCGCGCGGTCACGGTTGAGCGGCGACAGAAAGGTCAGCACGTCGGCGCGGGCCAGCAGCCAGCGCGCCAGCCAGCGGTGCGGCGGGAACATGCGCGGCCAGCGGTCGATCAGCCACACCGATTGCAGGACCAGCCGCGCGCGGCTCCAGCCCAGCACGCGCAGCGCGACCGCCGCCAGGCTGGCGCTCTCGGTGTGGGTCCAGACCACGTCGGCGTCGCGCAGTCCCTTGCGGTTGCGCCAGGCGTGCAGTAGGTCGAATCCGAGCAGTGCGCGGATCGCCATCCGCCACAGCCAGCCCCACCAGTTCTCGTCGCGGTCCTGCGAGTACTCCACCTGGTAGCCCAGGTCGGCGGCATGCGAATAGCCGTAGGGCCAGGCCTCGTTGAGGCCGATCAGGCTGCCGTCGCGGTAGCGGCGGTTCCAGGCCGCCGCACCCTGTCCATGGCTCAACAGCACGAAGGCGCGTGGACGCCCCGCCGCCGGCTTGCCGGAACCGGACGCGTCGCCCCTCATGCGGACCACGGGCCGGCGGCATTGGCCGGAGTGGACGCTGCGCGCGGCGACCTGACGGCGCAGCGGGCCAGCGGAGCCGGCCGGTAGCGCGTGCCGGTCAAGGCCAGGCCGAGCAGATGCATGCCCTTGCGCAGCATCCGCCGCGGCACGTTGCTCCGGTGGGCCACGGCGAGCAGTTCGAAGGCGGCCCGCAGCGAGGCCTGCAGGTCGCCGGCGCGCCGGCCGTCGCGCAGCACGCCGCCGTAGAGGAGCATGCTCCGCGGCACGTCGGGATAGGCGTCCACCAGCTCGGCGATCTCCCGTTCCGGACTGATGCCCATGCGCGCGAACTGGCTGTACAGCGCACCGGTCTGCTGCGGACGCGTGTGGGTCATCGGCACCTCGTCGACGATGGCGGCGCGATAGGCCGGCTCGGGCATCAGCAACGCCCAGACATGGCTGATGCCCCAGCCGGAGGAATGGCGCTCGAACAGCGGCAGCAGTTCGCGCAGGTAGCTGGCGCGGAAGCAGCACGCCATGCCTTCGAGGTAATTGGTGTAGCGCAGCCTGAACTGCGGGCAGTGCACGAAAAGCGGATGGTTGATGTAGCTGTCCAGCGTCAGCGACGGCTGGGCGATGCTCAGGTCGTACTCGCGCATGATCGCGAACAGCCGGTTGATGCCGGCCACGTTCATCAGCAGGTCGTCGTCGGGCAGCAGGATGTAGTCGTAGCGCTCCAGCAGTTGCGGATGGGCGCGGAAATGGCGGGCGATGCTGTCCAGCTTGGTGCCCTGGTCGACGACGGTGGGCAGGTCGTAATGCTCCATGCGCTGCGCATCGGCGCCGTAGGCGTTGAGCTGCAGGTCCCAGCTGCGATGCGGACCATCATCGTCCAGCCAGCGCCGATGCAGCGAGTTGCCGCCCACCCGGGCCAGCACCAGGAAGCGTCTGTTGTCGTCCATCACGGTCTCCTCCCTCGCATGGGCACGCGGATCGACGCCGCGGCCGCGGCGCGGCGCCTCATGTCGCCACCGCCTCGGCCACCGCCATGCCCAGCGCCTTGCCGGCGGCCTTCTCGCCGCTCAGGAACGCCTGGTCGGTCCAGATGTAGCCCCACAGGCCGAAGCGGCCGCACACCTGGATGCCGATGGCGCGCAGGTACTCGTGCACGAGCCGCACCGCCTCGGTACGCTCCAGGTCGAAGATGATGTTGCCGTACGGGATCCACAGCGTGCTGGCGTGGACCACCTCGCCGGCATCGCGCAGCACGCCGCAGCGCACCAGCGCATCGACCGTCGGGTCGATCCAGTCGTCGGGCGCGCCCTGCAGCGGGCGGTACTTGTCGCTGAAGTAGATCTCGGCCTGGATCGCGTCGCAGCCGGGCGGCACCGTGTGCGGCGACAGGTTGCGCCGGTAGCTGATGCGCGCGAACGGGATGTCCTCGTCGTAGAAGTACGACCACTGCGCCTTGACGTCCAGCTCGCGGGCGATGCCCAGGTTGACCACCACCACCTGGGTGCAGGCCAGCCGGGCGGCGGCCGCGCGCACCGCGTCCGGCACGCCGTCGATCAGCGGCACCAGCTCGGGCAGCGGCAACGAGGAGATCAGCCGCTCGAACCCGGCCTGGCCGCCGTTGGCGAAGCGCAGGCGGCGGGCATCCATGTCGATGCCGACCACCTTGTGCCCGCAGTGCACCTCGGCGCGCGGATAGAAGCCGCGGATGAACGACTCGAAGCCGCCTTCGCTGGGATAGCGGAACTCGTTGACGTAGAACACGTCCAGCGGCTCGTGCTCGAGCGCGCCGCGCAGCATCTCCTCCAGGTCGGGCCGGTACAGCCGCGGGCCGAGCCAGTCGGTGGTCATGTTGGCCGCCTCGGTGGTGTGGTACTTGCGGGTGTAGACCAGCGGGAACTCGGTGGCGAAGGTGGTGCCGAAGGCGGCCAGCAGCCAGTCCTCGTAGTTGTCGATGACGGGATTGCCGACCTGGCCGGCGGCGACGAAATCGCGGATGCAGTCCACCACCAGCTGCGTCGGCAGGCCGTGCAGGTTCACCTGCGCCGGATGCTTGATCCAGTGGCCGCGCCAGTAGTTGTTGCAGTAGACGTTGCCGCTCTGGTAGCGGCCGGCCGACTCGGCGAACAGCTGCTTGACCCGCTCGTTCTTCGGGAAGGAGATGTGCACGCCCTCGTCGAACACGAAGCCGTCCTCGGCAAAGCTCGAAGTCAGCCCGCCCGGCCGCTCGCGCTGCTCGTACAGGCGGGCGCGGATGCCCTGCCCGGCCAACGCATTGGCCGCGCCGAAACCGGCCATGCCGCCGCCCAGGATCACGAAACCGTTGTCGTTCATGGCGCGCGCTCCTTTGCGCGGGGGGAATGGGAAGGCGCCGCATCCGCATCGACCACCAGCCCGGCCTGCAGCGCCAGCTGCGCGGCGGCGGCGATACGCTCGGTTGACACCTGCGCGCGGGTGGCGATGTCGAGCAGGCTGTGGCGGCCATCGGCCAGGTTGAGCAGCCACAGCAGGTCCATCTGCCGCGCGCCGCCGGCCTCCTTCTGCCCGGCGATGGCGCGGTACAGGCCACGCCGGCCCAGCTGCGGCTCGCCGCGGCCGTCGCTGCGCACGTACACCCGCTCGGCCTCGAGCAGGTCGAACAGCGCGGCCAGCAGCGCATAGGACTGCTCCAGCGCCTGCGGCGTGACGAAGTCCAGGTTGTCGGCCGAGGTGTGGTACTCGGGGAAGCGGCCGTGCACGCCGCGCATCAGGCAGCCCACCGGCAGGTCGAAGCCGGGCGAGCCGTACTGGCGCTCGTCGTAGCCGTAGGGACTGAACGGCAGCACCTCGTACGGGTGGCCGGAGGCGGCCAGCACCTGCTCGGCCGCGGTGTCGATGGAGGCGCCGCGGCGGCTGCGCTTGTAGTGGAACGGGCCGGCGTCGCCCAGGCAAGTGAGCACCAGGCCGTGGCGGATGCGCTCCACGCGGTGCTGGTTGCGCTGCAGCCAGGCGATCGCGCCGAGGGTTGCCGGCATGAACAGGAAGCGGTAGCCGTAGCGGCGCGGCCGGCGCGCCTGGCGCATCGCCAGCGCGGTGGCCACGGTGATGCCGGAAAGGTTGTCGTTGGCCAGGCTGGGATGGCACACGTGCACGCTGACCAGCACTTCCTGCTCGCTCGTGCCGGGCAGGAACAGCTCGCCCACGGTCATCGCTCCCGGCGCCAGCGTGCTGTCGATGTCCACCCGGTAGGCGTCATCGCGCATCGATTCCCACAGCCGGTGCGGCAGGCAGAAGCCCCAGTCCTCGGCGAAGTAGCCGGTGCGGTAGGGGGTCAGTTCCGGCTGCTCGGGCAGCATGTGCACGTGGCGGGCCAGTTCCTCGCGCGATACCACCGCGTGCACCGGCACGCTGTAGCCGACCACGTGCAGGTTGCTGTCGGCGAAGTCCACCAGCGTGCGGCCATCGAGCGTGGCGATGCGCGCCGAGCGGATGGTCCATTCCGGCGGCACGTGCCAGTCCAGCACCGGCGTGCCACTGGGGATCTCGTCGACCTGCAGCGGCAGGTACTCGGCGATCGCCGCCAGGGTCTGGCGTACGCCATCGCCGGTCAGGCTGCGGTTGAACGGATACAGCCGCCGCACCAGCGCGTGCAGGTCCAACGGCGGCGCTTCGCCGGCCCCGGGCGCTGCCACCGGCAACGGCAGCGGCAGGTTCATGCCTGCGCCCCCAGCAGCCACGGCATGCGCGCGGCAAGCGGCCGCCAGGCGGCATCGCCCTGCGACAGCACCGTCACCGGCAGCGGCCAGGCGATGGCCAGCGCCGGATCGTCGTGGCGGAAGCCGTCGTACAGCGACGGCTCGTACTCGGCGCCCATCAGGTACTCGACCACGGTGTCGTCGTCCAGCGTCTGGAAGCCGTGGGCGAAGCCGGCCGGGGCGTACAGCATGGCGCCGTTGCCGGCCGACAGCTCCGCCGACAGCACCGCGCCGCGGGTGGGCGAGTCCTCGCGCAGGTCCACCAGCACGTCGTGGATGGCGCCGCGAGTGCAGCGCACCAGCTTGGCGTCGGCCATCGGCGCGCGCTGGAAATGCATGCCGCGTACCGTGCCGCGCCGGCGGGTGAACGAGGTGTTGCCCTGCACCGGCTGGAAGTCGATGCCCTGCGCGGCGAAGGTGCGTGCGCACCAGGCCCGCGCGAAGCTTCCGCGCGCATCGGCGTGCACCACCGGTTCGACCAGCAGGGCATCGGTCTGCAGCAGCGGCGTGAACTTCACCGTCGCCCTCCCTGCCGCATCGGCGGCCGCCTCACCATCGCTTGATCCACGGCGCACCCCGGTTCCAGGCTTCCTCCAGGGTCACCTTGTCGCGCAGGGTATCCATGCTCTGCCAGAAGCCGTCGTGGCGGTAGGCCGCCAGCTGGCGCTGCTCCACCAGCCGCGCCATCGGCTCCTGTTCCCAGCTCATGGCGTCGCCGTCGATCAGGTCGAACACCTGCGGCTCGCAGACGAAGAAGCCGGCGTTGATCAGGCCCACGTCGTTGCCGTCCTTCTCGCGGAAGGTCTCCACCCGCGCGCCGCTGGGATCGAAGGTCATCACGCCGAAGCGGCCCGGCGGCTGCACCGCGGTCACCGTGGCCCAGGCGCCCTGCTGGCGATGGAACTCGATCAGCCCACCGATGTCCACGTCGCTGACGCCGTCGCCGTAGGTCATGCAGAAGGTCTCCTCGCCGATGACGTCGCGCGCGCGGCGCAGGCGCCCGCCGGTCATGGTGTCCAGCCCGGTGTCGAGGATGGTCACGTTCCACGACTCGGCGCTGGGCCGGCACCAGGAGATCTGCCCGCTGTCCAGGTTGATGGCGAAGTCCGACGAGTGCAGGCGGTAGTTGAGGAAGTACTGGCGGATGAACTCCACCCGGTAGCCGCCGAGCACGACGAAATCGGTCAGCCCGTGCTGCGCGTAGCACTTCATGATGTGCCAGATCATCGGCCGGCCGCCGATCTCCACCATCGGCTTGGGACGGATGGCGGTTTCCTCGCTCAACCGCGTGCCCAGCCCGCCGGACAGGATCACCACCTTCATGCCGCGTCCTCCGTGTCGCTCGTGTCGTGGCCGTGCCCGCTCATGGCTCCACCTGCGCGATCGGCAGCGGCAGGATGAAGCGCCCGCCCCAGCGGCGGATGTCGGCCATCTGCGCCATCACCTCGTCCTTCAGGTTCCACACCAGCACCAGCAGGTAGTCCGGCCGGGCCTGGAAGATCGCCTCCGGCGGCAGGATCGGGATGCGCACGCCGGGGATGAAACGGCCCTGCTTGGAATGCGCGCGATCGACGGCGAAGTCGATGACGTCGCGGCCGATGCCGCAGTAGTTCAGCAGCGTGGCGGCCTTGGCCGGCGCGCCGTAGGCGGCGATGCTGCCGCCGCCGGCCTTGATGCCGGACAGCAGCTCGACCAGCACGCGCTTGCTGTGCTTGACCTCCTCGTTCCAGCGCCGGTACACGGCATCGCCGTCCAGCCCGTAGGCGCGCTCCTCGGCCAGCACCGCGGCCACCCGCGCGGTGGGCACGCGCCCGGCCGATGCCGGCGCGGCGAAGAAGCGGATCGAGCCGCCGTGGGTCTCCAGCAGCTCCACGTCGAAGATCTCCAGCCCGGCGGCGGCGAACACATGCTGCGCGGCGATCAGCGAGTAGTACGAGAAGTGCTCGTGGTAGATGGTGTCGAACTGGTGGCGCTGCATCAGCCGCAGCAGGTGCTGCACCTCGAACGTGGCCACGCCGTCGGGCGCCAGCAGCAGCGCCACGCCCTGCAGGAAGTCGTTCACGTCCGGCACGTGCGCCAGCACGTTGTTGCCGGTGAGCAGGTCGGCGCTCCAGCCCTCGGCGCGCAGCCGTTGCGCATATGACGTGCCGAAGAACTCGATGCGGGTCTCGATGCCCTTCGCGCGCGCGGCCAGCGCCACGCTTTGGCACGGCTCGATGCCCAGGCAGCGCAGCCCGGCGGCCTGCGAGTACTGCAGCAGGTAGCCGTCGTTGGAGGCCACCTCCACGTGGCGCGCGCCCGGGCCCAGGTCGAAGCGCTCCACCATCGCCTCGACGTAGCGCTGCGCATGCGCCAGCCACGAGCTGGAATAGGAGGAGAAGTACGCGTAGTCGTCGCGGAAGATGGCGTCGGCGGCCAGCAGGTCGCGCGTCTGCGCCAGCCGGCAGCGCGGGCACACGCGCGCCTCCAGCGGATAGAACATCTCGCCGCGGGCATAGTCCTGCGGCTCGACGTAGTCGTTGGCCACCGGCGACAGCCCCAGGTCGGCCAGCACCAGGTCCAGGCGCGCGCCGCAGTGCCGGCAGGGCGGCACGGTGTCGGGCAGCGCGGCGACCGGCGCGTCGGCCAGTGGCGGGATGCCGCGTGAGGGAGTGGGGGTCAGCTGCAGCATGTTCGCCTCGGAACGTTCTTTCGACTCGGGTTGCGGGTACTACCAACGCAGTGCCGGTGCGGGGGCGGCCATGGCCCGCCGCCACGTCACTGCCAGCGCAGCGCCAGGTCCAGCCGGCCGTCGACGATGTGGCGGTCCAGCACGTTCAGGCGCACCAGCGATGAGGAACGGAAATCCGCATCGTCGAAGGCCATGGCCCGCATCCCGGCCACCAGCCGGGCGATCGATGCGCCCAGCTCGACCTGCGGCTGGTGCTGCGGCGCCAGCGCGGCATACAGGCCGAAGTCGACCCGGTAGGAGCGGCTGTCGGCCGGCGCGTCGACATTGATCGACACCCGGGTGCCGGGCAGCGCCGCCGCCACCGCGTGGGCCAGGTCGCGCACCTGGTAGTTGCGGTCGTCGGAACCGGCGTTGACCGCCAGGTAGCGCCCGCCCTGCGCGGCCGGCCGCCCGATCGCCCAGTCGATCGCCCGCGCCATGTCCTGCACATCGATCAGCGGCCGCCACGGCGAACCGTCGGACAGCACGCTGATCTCGCCGGTGGCCAGCGCGCAGGCGACGAAGTCGTTGAGCACCAGGTCCAGGCGCAGGCGGCCGGACATGCCGCAGGCGGTGGCGAAACGCAGGCAGGTGACGGTCATGCCGGTGTCCAGCCCCGCCAATGTCTGCTCGGTGCCGATCTTGGAGCGGGCGTAGGCGGTGATCGGGTTGAGCGGATCGCCTTCGCGGCGCGGCCCGCCCTCGGCGATGCCGTAGACGCTGCAGCTGGAGGCGAAGACGTAGCTGGCCACCCCGGCCGCGGCGGCGGCGCGGGCGATGTCGACGCTGGCGCGCTGATTGATGTCCAGGGTCACCGACTCGAAGCGGTTGCCCATCGGGTCGTTGGAAATCGCCGCCAGCTGCACCACCGCGTCGTAGCCTTCCAGGAAGGCCGGCGGCAGCGCGCGCACGTCGCCGAAGAACTGCGCGTCCAGGCTGCGCTCGGGCAGTTCCTGCGCACCGGTCAGGCAATGGGCGAAATAGGCGTTGTCGTAGCCGTGCAGCACCGCGTCGGGACGGCTGCGGCGCAGCCACGGCACCACCACCGAGCCGACGTAGCCCATGTTCCCGGTGATCAGGATCTTCATGCATGCCCTCCGTCGGCGTGCGGGGTTGGAGGCGATGGCGGCAGCGCGGGCGCCTGCGTGCGCGCGGTGCCGCGGGTGCGGACGCGCCGCGGCTCACGCACGGGGCACCATCCCCGCCCGCAGGCGATCGGAGGGCCGCACCGGGCGGTCACCGATGTCGACATGCGCGGCCAGGTGGCCGAGCTGTTCCACGCGCAGGTTCCGCGGCCGGTGCAGCAGCAGGTGCTTCCAGTGGATCAGCACCGCCGTCAGCCGTCGCAGGCCGCCGCCCCTGCGCGGCACCGCGGCGGCGATGCGCAGCGAGGACAGCAGCAGCGCCAGCCGGCCGCGCACCAGCCGGCCGTCCCTGCGCCGGCCGAAATACGGCACGCACGGCAGCCACGGCAGCGCGAAACGTGCCAGCACCGCGTGGATGTGCTCCTCGTAGCGGGCGCCGCCGGTGAAGCCGTTGGCGTGGCGCTGCCCGCCCACCGGCCGCGTGTGGCGCACGCTGACCGCATCGATCACCGCGTAGCGGCCCGGCGCCTGGCCCAGCAGGTTGCACCACAGCAGGTCCAGCCCGCTCTCGTAGCCCATCGTGTAGATCGCCCGCACCGCCGGCAGCATGTCGTTGCGGAAGCACGGGCACATCATTTCCACGAAGGTGGTGGAGCGGAACTCGTAGCCCGGGTTGCTCAGCAGGCCGGCGAAGGTGAAGAAGCTGTCGTGGCTCAGTGCCGGCTGGCACACAAGGAAGCCATGACGGTCGGCGAGCGCGAACAGGCGGTGGATGCCGGCCGCGTCGATGTCCAGGTCGTCGTCGAAGATCGCCACGTGGCGGTAGCCGCCGATGCGCACGGCGTGCTCGGCCAGCAGCGCGCCGATCCCGCCGACCTTGGTGCCCGGGCGGTGCTCGATGTGCACGCCCTCGGCCGCGGATACCGGCGTGTCCGCGTCGTAGTACGACAGCAGCACGTCGAAGCCCCGCTGCCGGCCGCCATTGCCCAGCCAGCGACGGTGCAGGCTGTGCCTGCCCACGCGGGCGATCAGCAGGTAGGGGCGCGCGGCGGTCATGGCGCCGGTCCGGTGGCCATCGCGACGGCCACCCTTCAGTACGCGTTCTTGTGGACGAAGCCCTTGAACAGGGTCAGGAAGATGATCTTCAGGTCGAACCACAGCGACCAGTTCTCGATGTAGTGGATGTCGCACTCCACCCGCTTGCCCAGGTCGGTCGAGCCGCGCCAGCCGTTGATCTGCGCCCAGCCGGTGATGCCGGCCTTGACCATGTGCTTCTTCATGTACGACGGGATCTGGTGCTTGAACTGCTCCACGAACACCGGCCGCTCCGGGCGCGGGCCGACGATCGACATCTCCCCGCGCAGCACGTTGATGAACTGCGGCAGCTCGTCCAGGCTGGTCTTGCGCAGGAACGCGCCGACGCGGGTGGCGCGCAGCTCGCCGGGCTTGGCCCATACCGCACCGGTGGCGCTTTCCGCATCCACCGGCAGCGAGCGGAACTTGAGCATCTGGAAGCGGCGGTTGTTCCAGCTCACCCGTTCCTGGCGGTAGAACACCGGCCCGGGCGAGCTCAGCCTGACCGCCAGCGCGATGGCCAGCATCAGCGGCGCGATCATCAGCAGGATCGCCAGCGCCAGCAGCCGGTCCTCGAGCAGCTTCACCAGCGCCGCCGGGCCCTGCAGCGGGCTCTGCTGCAGGTTGATCACCGGCAGCCCGGCCACTTCCTCCACCGACTTGTTGAGCAGGTGCATGCCGTACAGGTCGGGCACGAACTTCACGTCGGCGGTGCTGTGCCGCAGCTGGGCCAGCGCATCGCTGATCCAGCGCTGCTCGGACATGGGCAGGGTGATCCACACCTGGTCCACCGGGTGCGATTCGACGTAGGCGCCCAGCCCTTCCAGCGCGCCCAGCAACGGAACGCCTTCCAGCCGGCTGCGGTCGGCATGGGTGGCGAACCAGCCACGCACCGCGACCCCGTTCCACGGATTGCCGTGGATGGCATCGACCAGGCGCTGCGAATCCGGGTTGGCGCCCACCACCACGGCACTGCGGGTATCCACGCCCTGGCTGAGGAACCAGTAGCCCAGCCCGCGGATGGCCGCGCGCAGCAGCACCGCCCCGCCCAGCCCGGCGGCGAACCACAGCCCCAGCCAGACCCGCGACAGCTCGCCGGTGGTCTTCAGCACCACCGTGGACAGCAGCGTCAGCAGGAACAGCAGCGACCACTGCGTGGCCAGGGTCAGCAGTTCCGCGCCCGGACGACGCCCGCGCCAGCCGCGGTAGAGCGGCGACAGGTTGAACACCAGCAAGGCCAGCAGCGTGCCGTTCAACAGCGTGCTCAGGTACTCGGGCCGCAGCAGTTCGGCGCCGAAGCGGAGCCGGTAGGCCAGCGCGCCGGCCGCCACCAGCACCGCCAGGTCGCCCAGCCGCAGGGCCGCGCCGAACGCCACGATCGCGCTGCTGGGCACGCGCCAGCTGGTTTCCACGTCCCTGTTGTTGTTTTCCGGTGACAGCAAGAGCATGTCGGTTCCCCGTGTTGTGGCGCGGCGCCAGACCTCTGGCACCGCGGACCGGCGGCCCCGTGGCGGGGCGACGGTCAGTTGCTCAGGTCGTTGCTCGCCGCGGCGGTGGTGCCGATGAGTCCGCCGAACGGCAGCAGTTGCGCGATGAAGCGGTTCCAGCGGGTGATGCCCGAGGCGCCGACGAACACCACGTCGCCGGGCACCAGCCGGAACTGGCTGGCCACGGCGAAGGCCCCGGGCGACTTGGCCCTGAGCTGGTAGATCGACGCCGGCCGGTTCTGCAGCGCGCCGCTGCCGCGGATGACGTAGACCGCGTCGCCCTTGGAGGTGGTCTGCGCCAGTCCCTGCGCGCGGCCCAGCGCCTGGCTCAGGCTGATGGCGCCGGTCTTGAAGTTCTGCGCGCCGGGCTGCACCACCTCGCCGACCACGAAGATCTCCTTGGCGTCCAGGTAAGGGATGTAGATGCGGTCGTCGTCCTTGAGGTAGATCCGCTCGCCGGCGTGGCGGTCCAGGTCGATGACGTAGGTCTGGCCGTCGCGCGTGAGGCGCACGCCGGACAGGTCGGCCTGGTTGGGATTGAGCCCGGACTGGCCGATCGCGTCGTCCAGCGTCAACGGCACCACCGTCAGCGGCACCACGCCCGAGCGCTCGGCCGCGCCGGTGACCCACACGCGCTGGCTGGCGTACACCAGCACGGCCACGTCCACCTGCGGCGATTCGATGTAGCGGGCCAGCTGCCGGGCGAGGATGTCGCGCAGCTCGCCCGGCGTCTTGCCGGCGGCCTGCACCATGCCCAGGTAGGGATAGAACAGCGAACCGTCGGACTGCACCAGGCGTCCGGCGGCGTTGAGCTGCTGCTGCGAGCCGGCCGGCACGGTCAGTTCCGGGTGGTCCCACACGGTGATGTACAGCAGGTCGCCCATGCCGATCCGGTACGGGTCGGGACGATAGTCGAGCAATGCCGGATCGAGCGTGGGCGCCTGGTGCGCCGCGTGGTCCTGCGCCACCAGGTCCTGGGTGATCTCCACCACGTCGATATGGTCCGAGCCGATCACCTCGGCCTGCGGCGCCTGCGCCCGCATGTGCTGGCCCGGCGACCACACGCACCCGGTGAGGTTGGCGCAGGCCATGCTCATCATCAGGGTCAACAGGTACCAGCGTGCGTATGCCATCGTGTTCTCCATGTCCTGTGGCGGCTTGCGGTCCGGGCTCGGCGATCGGTGGAACGGCATTGCGGAAGCGGCGACTGCGGCAGAGCGCTCCGGTGGCCGCACGACACGATCGGCGCTGGACGGCGCCGGACCGCGGACGGTCCGGTACCTGCCGGCCGCGGGATCGGACTGCGGGCTGCGAAGCAGTGAGCTTTGGTACGCAAACACCGGCGGCAAGCGGACACGGGTGCCGGCCGGTGCCGGCGGACCGCCGTGGCCCACGCCACGAAGGCCCATGTCCATGCCGGGATCGCCCACCCAGGCACACCCCGTAACAACGCGCTTTGCCCACCGCTGCGGCCAGCCCCGCAGCTGGCGGGGACGCGCTGCCGACGGGCGGCAACGCATCGCGCCCGCGTCCAGTACCCTGCGGCTGTGCCTGCAGGGGGAGAAGGCAGGTCGATTCCATGCCGGCGAGGATGGGGAGCGACAGGACTGGACCTTCTGCCGGAACGATGGCCACCGACGGAGCACCGTGTGTTCAGAAGCATCTGCGTCATCTGCGTGGGCAACCTGTGCCGCAGCCCCACTGCCGAGATCCTGCTGCGCCACGCCCTGGGCGGCGAGGTACAGGTCGCCTCGGCCGGCCTGCACGCGGCGGTCGGCCGGCCGATGGACCCGCTGGCGGCGCTGCTGCTGGCCGAGCACGGCCTGGACGGTTCGGGCCACGTCGCCCGCCAGGCCACGCGCGCCGTGCTGCTGCAGGCCGACCTGATCCTGGCGATGGAGCGCAGGCACCTGCGCGAGATCGGCCAGCGGGTGCCGGAAGCCAGCGGCAAGGCGCTGCTGCTCGGCAAGTGGCTGGGCGAGGCGGAGATCGCCGATCCGTACCGGCGTCCGCGGGCCGCGTTCGAGCAGGCCTATGCCGACATCGAACGCAGCGTGGCCCGTTGGCTGCCTTATCTACGTTGAGCCACCCACACCCTTCCACGCAGCAGGCCCATGAACACAGACCCCACGCTCGCGACCGGCAACGACAGCAAGGAGATGGAGCTGCGCGAGCTGCTGTCGGCCGTGCTGGACCGCAAGTGGCTGATCCTGACGCTCACCAGCCTGTTCCTGGTGGCCGGCGTGGCCTACGTGCTGCTGGCCGCGCCGGTCTACCAGGCCGACGCGATGATCCAGGTCGAGTCCAAGACCTCCAACATCCCCGGCCTGGCCGAGCTGCAGAACTCGCTGCCCGGCGCCGAGCCGTCGGCCTCGCAGGCGACCACGGAGATCGCGCTGATCACCTCGCGCGCGGTGGTCGGCAGCGCGGTGGACGAGCTGGACCTGGACACGACGGCCCGGCCGCTGCGGGTACCGGTGGTGGGCG
This sequence comes from Pseudomonadota bacterium, assembly GCA_023425225.1. GTDB lineage: Bacteria > Pseudomonadota > Gammaproteobacteria > Xanthomonadales > Xanthomonadaceae > MMGLT7. The sequence continues at coordinate 5,457 of JAFADB010000242.1, read as the reverse complement.
GGTTCCTGGCGCGGCGCTTCCCCGACCTGGCGCCGCCGCCCGGGCTCACCCGCTATGCCTGGGGCGCCGAGTCGGTGGACGTCATGCGCCTGGTGGTGCCGCCGCACCTGCTCGGGGTACCGCTGGTGCTGCAGGCCGGGCAGACGGCCGGCAGCTACCGGCTCCTCGACGACGACGGCAGGCTGCTGCTCGAAGGCGTGGCCGGCACCGAGGCCGAGGGTGGCGGGGTGCGCCTGCTGGTGGCCGCGCTGAAGGCCCATCCCGGCGCGCGCTTCGAGATCGCCCGGCTCAACCGGCTGTCGGTGGTGACGATGCTGCAGGGCCAGATCAGCGTCGCCGAGCGCGGCAAGGATTCGGGCATCCTCGAACTGAGCTACCAGAACACCGATCCGCAGCGGGCGCAGGCGTTCCTGCAGCACATCTCCGAGGCCTACGTGCGCCAGAACGTGGAGCGCAACTCGGCCGAGGCCTCCTCGCAGCTGGCCTTCGTGCGCGAGCAGCTGCCCGGAGTCCGGCGCCAGGTGGAAGCCGCCCAGCAGGCCATGAACACCTACCAGACCCGCGCCAACGCGGTGGACATCACCATGCAGACCCAGGGCCTGCTGGAGCAGGAGGTCTCGGTGGAGGGCAACATCCAGAAGCTGCGCCTGCAGCAGGCGGAGATGGACCGCAGCTTCACCCGTGAGCACCCGGCCTACCGCGCGCTGATGCGCCAGATCGGCGAGCTGGAATCGCGCAAGGCGCAGTTCCAGAACCAGGTGAGCAAGCTGCCGGACACCCAGCAGGTGCTGCTGCGCCTGAGCCGCGACCTGCAGGTCAGCAACGAGCTGTACACCTCGCTGCTCAACCAGGCCCAGCAGCTGGACGTGGCCCGCGCCGGCACGGTCGGCAACGTACGTATCGTCGATGCCGCGGTGGCCGACCCGACCCGCCCGGTCAAGCCGAAGAAGAAGCTGGTGGTGCTGGCCAGCGTGCTGGTGGGCGGCTTCCTGTCGGTGGGCTTCGTGCTGCTGCAGCGCATGCTGCACGGGGTGATCGAGGACCCGGCGCAGATCGAGAACCTGGGGCTGCCGGTGTATGCGGTGATCCCGCGCAGCGAGGCGGCACCGGCGCTGCCGGGGCGCCACCGCGAACCCGGACTGCCGCCACTGCTGGCGCTGCGCGCGCCGGAGGACCTGGCGGTGGAAGCCATCCGCAGCCTGCGCACCAGCCTGCACTTCGCGCTGCTGGAGACGCGCAACAACATCCTGATGATCTCCGGCCCGCGCCCGGGCGTGGGCAAGACCTTCGTGTCGGCCAACCTGGCCGCGGTGGTGGCCCAGGCCGGCCAGCGCGTGCTGCTGATCGACGCCGACATGCGCAAGGGCGCGCTGCACAAGATGCTCGGCGCGCGCCCGGGCAACGGGCTGTCGGACGTGCTGTCCGGGCGCATCGCCTTCGCCCACGCGGTCCACGCCCTCGCCGGGCTGGAGAAGGTGCACTTCCTCACCCGCGGCAGCATCCCGCCCAACCCGTCCGAACTGCTCATGCACCACAACTTCGAGGCGCTGCTGGAGCAGGTCGCGCCGAACTACGACCTGGTCATCATCGACACCCCGCCGATCCTGGCGGTCACCGACGCCGCCATCGTCGCCCAGTACGCCGGCTCCAACCTGCTGGTGGCCCGCTTCGCGGTCAACCAGCCGCGCGAGATCCAGCTCACCCGCAAGCGCTTCGAGCAGAACGGCACCCAGGTCAAGGGCGCGATCTTCAACGCGGTGGAGCCGCGCGCCGGCGGCTACTACAGCTACGGCTACTACGAGTACAAGCCCACCGCCGCCGAACGCGCGACGTAACCGCCGGACGGATGACGGGCGCGGCAGCCGCGCGGCGGGCTGCTAACCTTTGCGCATGGATGCCGAACACCGCAACGCCGAACACCACGAGCCCCACGCCAGCGAGCCGCCCGGCCGCTGGCGGCTGTACTGGAAGCTGATGCGCGCCGACCGCCCGATCGGCACGCTGCTGCTGCTGTGGCCCACCTGGTGGGCGCTGTGGCTGGCCGCCGACGGGCTGCCGCCGCCGTGGACGCTGCTGGTGTTCAGCGCCGGCGTATGGCTGACCCGCTCGGCCGGCTGCGTGATCAACGACTATGCCGACCGCTGGCTGGACCCGCACGTGGAACGCACCCGCGACCGTCCGCTGGCCAGCGGTGCGCTGTCCGGGCGCGAGGCGCTGTGGCTGTTCGCCGCGCTGATGCTCGTCGCCTTCGCGCTGGTGCTGACGATGAACCGGCTGACCATCGCGCTGAGCGTCGTCGGCCTGTTCCTGGCCGCCAGCTACCCTTACCTCAAGCGCTACACCTACCTGCCGCAGGTGTACCTGGGGATGGCGTTCGGCTGGAGCATCCCGATGGCCTTCGCCGCGGTGCAGGGCACGGTCCCGCCGCTGGCGTGGCTGCTGTACGCGGCCAACATCCTGTGGTCCACCGCCTACGACACCTGGTACGCTATGGTCGACCGCGAGGACGACCTGAAGATGGGCTCCCGCTCCACCGCCATCCTGTTCGGCGACATGGACCTGGTGGCGCAGGGCGTGCTGTACGGGCTGATGTTCCTCGCCCTGGCGCTGGTGGGCCAGCGCGCGCAGCTGGGGCCGTGGTACTGGCTGGGGCTGGCGGTGGCGGCGGCGCTGGTGGCCTACGAATTCGTGCTTGCCCGCGGCCGCGAGCGCGGGCCGTGCTTCCGCGCCTTCCTGCACAACAACTGGGTGGGCATGGTGATATTCGCCGGCCTGGCCGCGGCGGTGATGACGCGCTGAGACGCACCCGGGAGCACCGTCCCCGCGCGGCATACTTCGATCTGCGGAAGGACCGTCGCTCCCGCGCAGGCGCGAGCCCATGAACGTTGCCGCGGATGTGCGTGGACGATCGGCCATCGACCGGCCACGCGGTCACCCGGACGATGCCCGGCCTGGAGCCGTCCCGGCACAACGGCCGACCGGCTTGCAACCGCCCCGGTCAAGCCGGCGGCATCGCGCGCTAATACGAAGGTACAGCAGACGCTGCCGCCGGCCATGCGCAGAATCGCAGGCTCGCAACCGCACGGGGATAACGCCACGATGGACTCGACGATACCGGCGCAGAACGGCTGGATGGCACGCGCGGCGCTGCGCAGCGCCGCCTGGGCCGAGAAATGGTTCCCCGACGCCTACGTCTTCGCCGTGCTCGGGGTGGTCATCGTCGCGCTGGCGGCGATGGGCTTCGGCGCCACGCCCGCGGCCACCGCCAGCGCCTTCGGCGACGGCTTCTGGAGCCTGATCCCGTTCACCATGCAGATGGCCTTCGTGGTCGTCGGCGGCTATGCGGTGGCCACCGCGCCGGTGGTGTCGCGCTTCATCGACCTGCTGGCACGGGTACCCGGCACCGGGCGCGGCGCGGTGGTGTACGTGGGCCTGGTGAGCATGCTGGCCTCGCTGCTGAGCTGGGGCTTCTCGCTGGTGTTCGGCGGGCTGCTGGTGCGGGCGCTGGCGCGGCGCGAGGACCTGGGCATGGACTACCGCGCCGCCGGCGCCTCGGCCTACCTGGGGCTGGGCGCGGTGTGGGCGATGGGCCTGAGCTCCTCGGCCGCGCAGCTGCAGGCCAACCCGGCCAGCATGCCGCCGGGGCTGGTGGAGATCACCGGCGTGCTGCCGTTCACCGAGACCATCTTCCTGTGGCAGTCGATCACGCTGACCGCGGTCCTGATCGTCGTCTCGCTGCTGGTGGCCTGGCTGACCGCGCCGGTCGGCAACTCGGCACGCACCGCACGCGATTTCGGCGAGGCCGCCGTGCAGGCCGAGGCCCCCGCGCTGCAGCCGCGCACGCGGCCCGGCGAGTGGCTCGAGTACAGCCCGCTGCTGACCGTGCTGCTGTCGCTGCTGGCGTTCGGCTGGCTGTTCTCCGAGTTCGCCAGCAAGCCGGTCGCCGGCGCCATCGCCAACCTCAACACCTACAACTTCCTGTTCATCTCGCTGGGCCTGCTGCTGCACTGGCGCCCGCGCAGCTTCCTCAACGCGGTCGCCAAGGCGGTGCCCAGCACCACTGGCGTGCTGATCCAGTTCCCGCTGTACGGTGGCATCGCCATGATCCTCACCCACGCCACCGGCACCGGCGGCGAGACCCTGGCGCACCGGCTCTCCGAGCTGTTCGTGCACGTGGCCACCACCGACACCTTCGCCCTGGTGATGGGCGTGTACTCGGCGGTGCTGGGCTTCTTCGTGCCCTCCGGCGGCGGCAAGTGGCTGATCGAGGCGCCCTACGTGATGCAGGCGGCCAACGAACTGCACGCGCACCTGGGCTGGGCGGTGCAGGTCTACAACGCCGCCGAGGCGCTGCCCAACCTGATCAACCCGTTCTGGATGCTGCCGCTGCTGGGCGTGCTGGGGCTGAAGGCGCGCGACATCGTCGGCTTCACCTTCATCCAGCTGGTGGTGCACATCCCGCTGGTGCTGGGCCTGCTGTGGCTGCTGGGGATGACCCTGACCTACGTGCCGCCGGTGATGCCGTAACCACGGCGCCGGCGGCGCGGGGATCGCGGCACGGTGCAGCCCGCGGGCCGCAACCGTGCCGCTGCGCTCAGACGGCGCCCTTCAGCAGCGAGCGCAGCTTGAAGCTGGCGATGATCTGCAGGATGCCGTAGACCAGCGCGCCGGCGCCGATCCAGATCGCCGCGGCCAGCAGCCCGGCCACCGGATACACCGCGAACAGCACGCCGAGCACGATCGCCAGCACGCCGCTGAGCGCGATCAGCCATTCGCCGGTGATCTCCTTGCGCACGCGGATGGCGAACACGATGCGGAAGATGCCGGCCACGATCAGCCACGCCGCCAGCAGCAACAGCAGCGCCCCGGCGGTCACCACCGGGTTGACCACCGCCAGCACGCCGAACACGATCGAGGCCAGCGCATACAGCACCAGCCAGCCCTTGGAGACGGCCACGTTCTTGTCGAACAGGGCGATCAGGCTGATCACCCCCTCCACCAGCGCCACGATGCCGAATGCCCAGGCCAGCGCGAACGCCGCCTGGAACGGCTGGAACAGGGCGAATAAACCGAACAGGGTGGTGACCAGCCCGTACAGCAGCAGCACCCACCAGCTGCGACCCAACTGCGCGAATATGCCTGCGTTCATGACGACCTCCTGGGATCCGGAAACGGTTCCCTCCTGCCGCGGATGATCGTCCGGCCCGCGTATTCATGCCGTCAACGTGCCGTTCAGGGCACCCGCGCGCAGACCCAGGCATCCACCCGTGTCGCACCGGCCCGGCGCAGCGCCAGCGCGGCCGCCCGCAGGGTGGCGCCGGTGGTCATCACGTCGTCGACCAGCGCCACGTGGTCCGGCACCGGGCCGGTCACGACGAAGGCGCCGCGCAGATTGTGCCGGCGGGCCGGGGCATCGAGCCGCGACTGCGCCACGGTCGGCCGCACCCGCTGCAGCAC
>JAFADB010000241.1 GCA_023425225.1 Pseudomonadota bacterium | reverse complement strand
GAAGGCCGGCGAATGGTTGCGGCGGGGTCGTCTTGCCATGATCTGCTCCTCGTTTGGCGATCATCATCGCCTCAGTGAGCAGGAAATCCACTTATTGGACTGTTCAGATTTCCGGGACCAGCTCTCCATGACGCGCACCGGGCCGCTGTCCGCGAAGATCACTTCCCCGTCGCGGATCGTGTATTCCACCCGGCCGAGACTGTGAATGCCGAGCGCATCCTCGCGCGTGCCCCACTTCGGTTCCTCGGCCAGTTCGACTTCCGCGATCAGGCTGCTCCTGGTCGGATCCCAACCCGCGAACTCGATGCCGGCCGCCTTGCGGACCACGCTGCGTCCTCCATCGCAGACGACGAGATACTCCGCCCGCAGCGACCGGCCGTCGGACAGCGCGATGTCGACGCCGGTTTCGTCCTGCGCGAACCCTGCCACCTCGAGTCCGCGATGGATCGTCACCGCCAGTTCGCCCACCCAGCCGGCCAGAATGCGCTCGATGTCGTTCTGCCAGAGCCCGAGCGAGTAGGGATGCCGGGAGGGGAAGTCACTGATATCCAGGGACACCCCGGAGAACTGCCCGACCTGGACCGCCTGTCCTTCCGAGAGGAACCGCCCGGCGATTCCACGCTGGTCGAGCACCTCGATGGTGCGCGAGTGCAAACCGCCCGCGCGCGACCCGGCGAGTGCCTGGCTGGCGCGCGGCTCGACGATGGCGACATCGACTCCGGCCAATGCCAGCTCACCGGCCAGCATCAGTCCCGTCGGGCCGGCTCCGGCGATCACCACTGCATGTTCGTTGATCGACATACCCATTTCTGCCTCCCACCTGATCGATAGAGGCAGCGATTGAGCAGCATGGCCAGGGGCTTGCCGCAAGCCCCTGGCCCTATAAGATATTGAAACGGGACATGCAGTGTCCGCCCGCGGGGTCCCTCCGGGACCGTCGCCACGAGTCGCTCGCAGCGGATCCACCAGCGGCTAAGAAGGGCCGCGTTGGGGATCGAAGCGGCTCGCGTTGTCGCGATCGCGGTCGTAGTGCCTCGCCAGCGGAAACGGCGGCAGCCAGGATTCGCGGCGGATGATCCAGCTCTCGTAGGTGGGCGTCAGCTGGTCGGGGGCGTCCAGGGAGCCCAGGTTCACTTCGATCTCGTCGGCAGAGCGCGAGAACACGGAGGAGCCGCAGCGGGGGCAGAAGAACCGCCCGGCGTAGTCGCGTGTTTCACCATCGATCGCCACCGCATCCCGGGGGAACACGGCGGACGCGTGGAAAAGCGCGCCGTGGAACTTGCGGCAGTCGAGGCAGTGACAGAGCCCGACACGATAAGGCGGTCCCGAGGCCACGATCCGCACGCTGCCGCACAGGCAGCCGCCGGTGAATCGGTCCATGTCCTGTTTTCTCCAGAATCGAACGGACGACACACTTACAGCGCGCCGTGTTGTTGCTGCGTCATTCGGCCGGCACGTTCGGGTAGAGTCCCTTGCCGGGAGTCCGGACCTTGGGTCGATCAGGTGTTCCTTCCGGGCCGATGCCGGTCCACGGCCGGGCCTGATCCGGCAAGGCCGCCGATTTTGTCGAAAAGGAGTTTTTCAATGGGAGGTTTCAGTCTCTGGCACTGGCTGGTGTTGCTGCTGGTTCTCGCGGTGCCCGTCGTGCTGGTCGGTGGCCTGGTATGGCTCATCGTGCAGTGGTCGCGTCGCAAGCCCGCTGGCGCACCGCCCGCACCGCAGGCGACGGCGGGCGAGTTGCCGGAAAGCATCGATAGCCGTCTGGAGAAGCTGGGCGCGCTGCTGGAGCAAGGGCACATCACGCACGACGAGTACGAGCGCCAGCGCGCCGCCATCATTGCCAGCGTCTAGGCGCGTGCCGGCCGGTCCACGCTGATCGTCCGCCTTGCGCGGCCATGCGATCCTGCTGCGGGTTCGCCAGGAAGGTCGTTCAGCTGGCCTTGGCGTTCTCCGGATACCGGCATTCCCGCCCTTTCCCTGACCAGGCAGACGCCAGGCAATACTTCAGGATGGACAGAGAGACGACGACGAGCACCCCTGTGCGGAAGATCCGCCGGGGCGACATCCTCTGGGTCGAGGCCGACACGTCCCGGGGTTCGGTTCCCGGCGCGCCGCATCCGCACGTGGTGGTGCAGGAGGACGTGTTCAACCAGTCGCGGATCTCGACGGTGGTGGTGTGCGCACTAAGCAGCAACCTGCAGCGTGCCGGTGAGCCGGGCGTGGTACGTCTCGAGGCGGGCGAAGGCGACATGCCGCGTCCCAGCGTTGTGATCGCATCGCAGGTTTCGTCGATCTACAAGACGCGCCTGGGCCGGCACATCGGCACGTTGTCGGCCGGGCGCGTGGACAGCGTGGTGGCGGCACTGGGCATGCTGCAGCGATCGTTCGGCGCCTGAGGATCCGATCCGCGATCCTTGTGCGCGGGAGCGACGTCAGCCGCGACGTCGCCGGGCTCGGGCGACCGGATCCCGGATGCATCGCGGCTGATTCTGCTCCCATTGGTCGATCGCAGCTATTCCCTGCCGGGGCCGTGAGCAGGTGTTGTGGCGGTCCCCGCCTTCTGCACGACGCCTGTGCCGGTCGATAGCGGCCACGCATGCGACGGTGCACGACACGTCCGGTCGGGTTCGCCGGACGATGTCGATACCGGTCCGGACGCAGCGCCCACGCATCCGAACCGACCGCCATCCGAGCGGGTCCACTGCGGTCATACGACCAAAGTACGAGGCCGCGCGGCTTGTCCGCGTACACAGCTGCGTGGGACGCTATTGTCAGACAACCTGATAGGTCGCCATGCTGCAGCTCGAACGTCCCGACACGCTGGTCGAACGCGTGGTCAGTTCGATCCGGGACGAGATCCGCTCCGGACGGCTGGCGGCGCGCTCGCGCCTGCCCACCGAGCACCAGCTGGCCGAGCAGCTGGCGGTGAGCCGCTCGGTGATCCGCGAGGCGGTGGCGCAGCTCAAGGCCGACGGCGTGCTGGTCAGTCGCCGTGGCGACGGTTCCTATATCTCACACACGCCGACCGGGCAGGTGTTCCGCCTGCCCGGCGTGCGCGGCGGCACGCCGGACCTGGTGCAGATGTTCGAGATGCGCCTGTGGATCGAGAGCCAGGCCGCGGGCGTGGCGGCCGAGCGCCGGCGCCCGGCCGACCTGCAGCGCATGCGCCGGGCGATCAAGGCGATGGACGACAACGCCGGCGACTTCGCCGTGTCCTCCGCGGCAGACGTGGAGTTCCACCGTGCCATCGCCACGGCCTGCCGCAACGAGTACTTCACCGCGTTCCACGATTTCCTCGGCGGCCAGCTCGCGCAGGCGCGGCAGGCGGCGTGGGAGAACTCGGCGCGGCTGAGCGGCGGCGCCAGCAACGCGCAGGCCGAGCACCGGGCGATGTATGCGGCGATCGCCGATGCCGATCCCGAGCGTGCCGCCGAGTGCGCGCGCGCCCACCTGCAGGCGTCCGCGCAGCGCCTGGGCATCGTCCTGCCCGTCATGCGCTAGCCGTCGCCACCCACCCTGGCCGGCGCTTGCCGCGCTGTGTCGCTTCTTCCGTTATTTGTCTGACAACCCTACCCATTCAAGGCACTCCCCATGACCTACGACTTCTGTGTGATCGGCGGCGGCATCGTCGGCCTGGCCACGGCGATGCGGCTGCTGGAGCTGCACCCGGGCGCCTCGCTGGTGCTGCTGGAGAAGGAGCGGCACCTGGCCGCGCACCAGACCGGCCACAACAGCGGCGTGATCCATGCCGGCGTGTACTACGCCCCGGGCAGCCTGAAGGCCGACCTGTGCAAGCGCGGCGCGCAGGCGACCAAGGACTTCTGCGATGCGCACGGCATCGCCTACGAGGTCTGCGGCAAGCTGCTGGTGGCGTCCAACGCGCTGGAGATGGAGCGGATGGAGGCGCTGCACAAGCGCGCGCTGACCAACGGCCTGAACATCGTGCGCCTCGACGCGGAAGAGCTGCACCGGCGCGAGCCGAACATCGTCGGCGAGGGCGGGCTGTTCGTGGACAGCACCGGCATCGTCGACTACCGCCAGGTATGCGAGGCGATGGCGCGGGTGATCGCGGCCGCCGGCGGCGAGGTGCTGCTGGGGCAGCAGGTGGAGGCGATCCAGGAGACCGGCGAGCAGGTGCTGGTCGAGGCCGGCGGGCGCACCCTCGCCGCGCGCAAGCTGGTGGTGTGCGGCGGACTGCAGTCCGATCGCCTGGCGCGCATGGCGGGGCTGCGGATCGAGCACCAGATCGTGCCGTTCCGCGGCGAGTACTACCGCCTGCCGGCGGCCAAGAACGACATCGTCAAGCACCTGATCTATCCCATCCCCGATCCGGACCTGCCGTTCCTGGGCATCCACCTGACGCGCATGATCGACGGCGGCGTCACCGTGGGCCCGAACGCGGTGCTCGGCTTCGCCCGCGAGGGTTATCCCAAGTTCTCCGCCAACCTGCGCGACATCGCCGAGTACGGCCGCTTCCCCGGTTTCTGGCGCACGATCTTCGAGAACCTGGGTTCGGGCCTGGCGGAGATGAAGAACTCGGTGTTCAAGCGCGGCTACCTGGAGCAGTGCCGCAAGTACTGCCCGTCGCTGCAGCTGGAGGACCTGCAGCCGTGCGAGGCCGGCATCCGTGCGCAGGCGGTGATGCGCGACGGCACGCTGGTGCACGACTTCCTGTTCGTGCAGAGCCCGCGAATGCTGCACGTGTGCAACGCGCCGTCGCCGGCGGCCACCTCGGCCATTCCGATCGGCCAGATGATCGCCGACAAGATCCTGGCCAGCGCCTGAGCCGGCCGGACACACCCCACGAGTAGACCCAACCAACACACCCGGCGCGGCTGCGCACCGCCGCGCCGCCGGCCGCCATTTCTTTCAATCAAGGGAGGGACGCAATGTCGCAACAGAACCACGCCGCCACCGCGGCGGAAACCGACCAGCAGCGCACGAGCCGGCTGCGCCGGGTGGCCGGTGCCACCATCGTCGGCTCAATGCTGGAGTGGTACGACTTCTACCTGTACGCGACGATGGCGGCCATCGTCTTCTCCAAGGTGTTCTTCGACCCCAGCGATCCGCAGACCGCATCGCTGCTGGCGTTCTCCACCTTCGCCATCGGCTTCATCGCCCGTCCGTTCGGCGGCGTGCTGTTCGGCCACCTGGGCGACAAGTTCGGCCGCAAGCGCATGCTGGTGGTGACGTTCTGCCTGATGGGCATCTGCACCGCGGCGATCGGCCTGATCCCGGGCTATGCCAGCATCGGCATCGCCGCGCCGATCCTGCTGGTGCTCATCCGCATCGTCCAGGGCCTGGGCGCCGGTGCCGAGCTGGCGGCGGCGGCGGTGACCTCCTACGAGCACGCCGCCGAGAACAAGCGCGGCAGCCAGGGCGCATGGCCGGCGCTGGGCCTGAACCTGGGGCTGCTGCTGTCGTCGCTGACGGTGTACGTGCTCACGCTCAACGGCGATGCGTTCCTGATCAACGGCGGCTGGCGCATCCCCTTCATCGGCTCGATCGTGCTGGTGGCGGTGGGCCTGTGGGTGCGCAACTCGCTTCCCGAGACGCCGGAGTACCAGCAGCTCAAGGACGCCGGCGGCGAGGCGCAGAAGCCGCACGTGGAGAAGATGCCGCTGATGACGTTGTTCCGCAACGACCTCAAGGGACTGGCGGTGGTGTTATTCGTGGCCATCGGCTACAACGCGCTGAGCTACATCTTCAAGACCTTCTCGCTGGCCTACCTGACCCAGTACAAGGGCGTGACCGCGCACGTGACCTCGCTGTCGGTGACCATCGCCAGCGTGGTGGCGATCTTCGCGGTGCCGCTGTTTGGCCGCCTGTGCGACCGCTGGAGCAGCAAGAAGGTGCTGATCACCGGCGGGCTGCTGTCGTGCCTGCTGGTGTGGCCGTTCATGGCGCTGCTGGGCACCGGCCAGCCGATGTGGATCTACCTGGCCATCGCGGTGGGCACCGGCATCCTGGCGCCGATGATGTTCGCCCCACAGGGCTCGTTCCTGAGCCGGCAGTTCCCCACGCACACGCGCTCGTCGGGCGTGGGCACCGGACGCGAGATCGGCACCGCGGTGGCCGGTGGCCTGGCGCCACTGGGTGCGCTGGGGCTGGTGGCGGCCTCGCCCACGCACTCGACCACCGGGGTGGTGGTGATCCTGCTGGCGGCGGCGTTGATCCTGGTGGTTGCCGCGGCTTGCGACCAGGGTGCAAAGCACTCGGCGTACAAGAACTGAGGGGTGGGAACAGGAGGCGTGGTGCGCGCGTCCTGTTCCCGGACGGATTGTGTTTGTCCGCGTCTTGCTCGGGAGGGCAGCGTTCCGCTTTGGAGGCTGCCAGGAAGGACTGGCAGAACCGGATGCGTGGTACCCCCATTCGTCATCCCCGCGAAAGCGGGGATCCAGGGACTTTCTTGCAGATCGCAGCAAAGTCCATGGGCTCCCGCCTTCGCGGGAGCGACGACTGGAGTTTCCCCGGACAAGTAGTAGTACGTGAGGGACCAACGCCTTCTGGCCGAAAGTCACTGGATCCCCGCTTTCGCGGGGATGACGAGAAT
>JAFADB010000203.1 GCA_023425225.1 Pseudomonadota bacterium | reverse complement strand
GTCGACATCTGCCTGGACAACGGCCGCGTGCTGCGCTTCAACGACCCGCGCCGCTTCGGCTGCCTGTTGTGGCAACCGGCCGGGCAGGTGCACGAACTGCTGCGCGAACTCGGCCCGGAGCCGCTGTCGGAGGCGTTCGACGGCGACTACCTGTACCGGCTCAGCCGCGGCCGCAGCGCGCCGGTCAAGAGCTTTTTGATGGACCAGCGCACGGTGGTCGGGGTGGGCAACATCTACGCCGCCGAAAGCCTGTTCCAGGCCGGCATCGGCCCGCTGCGCGAAGCCGGCGACATCTCGCGGGCGCGCTACCGGCGGCTGGCCGATGCGGTCAAGGTGATCCTCGGCCACGCCATCGCCCGCGGCGGCACCACCCTGCGCGATTTCATCAGCCCGGACGGTGCGCCCGGGTACTTCGAACAGGAACTGCTGGTCTACGGCCGCGAAGGCCAGGCCTGCAAGCGCTGCGGCCGGCCGTTGCGCCACGCCAGCATCGGCCAGCGCGCCACGGTGTGGTGCGCCTCGTGCCAGCGTTGAGCCGTCTACCTGGCTGAACAGGCATTTGAACGGCGTCACGTTATAGTCCGCGCTTCGACGGGCGAAGGGAGAGCGCCATGGCCGATGCACCGGATATCACCTTGTGGCTGGACTCGGCGCGCGCCGGCGACCGCGCCGCGCTCGATCGCGTGCTGTCCACGCTCTACCGCGAGCTGCACACCATGGCGCGCCGCCAGCTCGCCGGCCAGCAGGGGCATACGCTCGACGCCACCTCGCTGGTGCACGAGTCCTACCTGAAGCTGCTGGGCAGCAACGGCGGCGCGGTGCGCTTCGACGACCGCGCGCACTTCTTCGCCTATGCCGCCTCGGCCATGCGCAGCGTGGTGGTGGACTACGCCCGCAACAAGCTGGCGCGCAAGCGCGGCGGCGACCTCAAGCGGGTGGCGGAGATCCCCGAGGACAGCCAGGGCGGCGTGCGCCTGGACGACGACCTGCTGGCGCTGGACGTGGCGCTGGACCGCCTGCACGACGTCGATGAGCGCCTGGCCAAGGTGGTGGAGATGCGCTACTTCGCCGGGCTGGGCGAGGCCGAGATCGCCGAACTGATGCAGCGCTCCGAGCGCAGCATCCGCCGCGACTGGCAGAAGGCGCGGCTGTTCCTGATGGCGTCGCTGCGGGAGAGCTGACGCGCATGGACGCCGAGCGCTGGCAACGTCTGTCGCCGCTGCTTGACGAACTGCTCGAACTCGCGCCCGAACAGCGCGAGAGCCGCCTGTCGCAGCTGCAGGCCGACGATCCCGAGGCCGCCGGACAGCTGCGCGAGCTGCTGGCGCTGGAAGACGACAGCGAGGATTTCATGGCCGCGCCGCTGGTGCAGCCGGACCCGGGCGGCTGGCACGCCGACGCGCATGCCGGTCCCTACCGCCTGCTGCGCCCGCTGGGCGAGGGCGGCATGGGCCAGGTGTGGCTGGCCGAGCGTGCCGACGGGCTGTACCGGCGGCAGGTGGCGCTGAAGCTGCTGCACCCGGGCTACGCCGACCCGGGCCTGCGCCAGCGCTTCAACCGCGAGCGCGAGATCCTGGCGCGGCTGGAGCATCCGCACATCGCCCGGCTGCTGGATGCCGGCTTCGGCGAGAACGGCCAGCCCTACCTGGTGCTGGCCTACGTCGAGGGCGAGCCGATCTCCGAATACTGCCGGCGCCTGCAGCTGCCGCTGCACGAACGCCTGCGCCTGTTCCTGCAGGTCTGCGGCGCGGTCAGCCATGCCCACGCCAACCTGGTGGTGCACCGCGACCTCAAGCCCTCCAACATCCTGGTCGATGCGCAGGGCCAGGTGCGGCTGCTCGATTTCGGCATCGCCAAGCTGCTGGACACCTCCGGCCCGCTGCCCGAGCCCACCCGCAACGACATGCGTGCCTTCACCCTGCACTACGCCGCCCCCGAGCAGGTGCGCGGCGAGCCGGTCAGCACGCTGACCGACGTGTACTCGCTGGGCGTGGTGCTGTACGAGCTGCTCACCGGGCAGAAGCCCTACTACCTGCGCCGCAAGGGCGATGCCGACTGGGAGCGCTCGATCCTGGCGGTGGAGGTGCGCCCGGCCTCGCTGGCGGTGCTGCGCACCGGCAACGCCTCCAGTCCCTCGCCCGAGGCGCGCCGGCTGTCGCGGCAACTGCGCGGCGACCCGGACAACATCCTGCTCAAGGCGCTGCAGAAGGTGCCGGCGCGCCGCTACGCCTCGGTCGAGGCGCTGGAGCTGGACCTGCGCCGCCACCTGGACGGCAGGCCGGTGCATGCCCGTCCGCAGGGCGTGGGCTACCGGCTGCAGAAATACGCCCAGCGGCACCGCTGGACGCTGGCGCTGGGCGGCAGCGCGGCGGCGCTGCTGCTGATGGTCACCGGACTGGCGCTGCTGCAGGCGCGCCAGGCCCGGCTCGAGGCCACCCGTGCGCAGGCGATGCAGGACTTCGTCATCGGCCTGTTCGACCGTGCCGGCAGCGTGCGCCGCGGCGAGACCTTCGACGTGCGCCGGCTGCTGGCGCTGGGCGAGCAGAAGGGCGAGCGCGAACTGGCGGGCCAGCCGCTGGCGCACGCCGAACTGCTCGGGGTGATCGCGCGCCTGCACATCGGGCTGGGTGACTACCGTCAGGCGCTGCAGCTGGCCGAGCGCCAGCAGGCGCTGCTGGCCGGCCGCAACGACGTGCCCGACGCGCTGCAGCTGGAGGCGGTCACCCAGCACGGGCGCGTGCTGCGCCTGCTCAGCCGCTCGCCCGAGTGCATCGGCACCATGCAGCCGCTGGCCGAGCTGGCGCTGTCGCGGCAGGACCGCCTGCCGCGGCAGGCCTCGGCGTTCTTCTCGCAGATCGGCCGCTGCCAGCGCCTGCTGGGCGAGCGCGGCCAGGCGCGGCTGTGGTTCGAGCGCGCGCTGATGCTCAATCGCGACGTGCTCGCCGACAGCGTGGGCATGGTCGAGAACATGACCGACATCGCCGCGATGGAAGGCGACGTCGGCAACACCGATGCCGCCATCGCCGGCTACCGCCAGGCGCTGGACCTGCTGCTGGCGCGCGTGGGCGGTACCCACCCGATGGCGGTCAACCTGCAGCGCAGCCTGGGAGTGGCCTACCGCGACCGCGGCGATGCCGACCAGGCCGGGCAGATGATGCAGCAGGCGCTGGACACCGCGCGCGCTGTGCACGGCGACCGCCACCCCGACACGCTGGCGGTGCGGCGGCTGCAGGCCGCGATCCTGACCGACCGCGGGCAGCTGGCGCAGGCCGAGGCGGAGCTGCGCGCGGCGCATGCGCTGACCGTGGAACTGCTCGGTCCCGACCACCGTGACACCGGCCTGAGCTGGAACTCGCTGGGCATGCTGGCGCTGGAGCGCGGCCAGGGCGCGCAGGCGCTGGCCGCGCTCCAGCGCAGCGTGCGGATCTGGCAGGCGCCGGACAGCGTCACCTTGCTGCCCTATGGCCTGTTCAACCTGGGCCTGGCGCTGACCACCCTGGGCCGGCATGCCGAAGCGGCCACCGCGCTGCGCCAGGCACGCGAACTGCGCGTGGCGCAGCTGGGGGCCGACGCGCCGGCGGTGGCCGACACCGACCGCCTGCTGGCCGCGACGCTGGCCGGCCAGGGCGAGTGGACGCAGGCCGAGGC
>JAFADB010000150.1 GCA_023425225.1 Pseudomonadota bacterium | reverse complement strand
TCGATCACGTGCGCGCAGTAGTCCACGCCCAGCTGGTTGGGCACGGTCAGCAGCAGCGTGTCGGCCTCGGCGATGGCCTCGTCTCCGGCCAGCTCCCGGATGAGGACATCGGGCTCGGCGGCGTAATTGCGGCCGAAGATCGCGCGCGTACCGCCGCCCACGTAGCCGATCTGGTCCTCGTCCTGGCCGCCCTGGCCGAAGTAGCGGCGGTCCTCGTCGTTGACCAGCGCGAAGATGCTGCGGCTCACCGAGACCCGCGGCGCGTGGGTGTGGCCGGCCTGCTTCCAGGCCTCGCGGTAGCCGCGGATCTGTTCGGCCTGCTGCACGTGGAACGGGCGCCCGTCCTCGTCGTCCTTGAGGGTGGAGCTCTGCAGGTGCATGCCCAGCCGGGCGGCCCAGGCGGCGGTCGCGTTGGAACCCGCGCCCCACCAGATGCGCTCGCGCAGGCCCGGCGCGTGCGGCTCCAGGCGCAGCAGGCCGGGCGGGTTGGGGAACATCGGCTGCGGGTTGGGCCTGGCGAAGCCCTTGCCCTGCAGCACGTCGAGGAAGACCTCGGCATGGCGCCGCGCCATGTCGGCATCGCTCTCGCCTTCGGCCGGCGCGTAGCCGAAGTAGCGCCAGCCGTCGATCACCTGCTCGGGCGAGCCGCGGCTGATGCCCAGTTGCAGGCGCCCGCCGGCGATCAGGTCGGCCGCGCCGGCGTCCTCGGCCATGTACATCGGGTTCTCGTAGCGCATGTCGATCACCGCGGTGCCGATCTCGATGCGCCGGGTCTTCGCGCCCACGGCGGCGAGCAACGGGAACGGCGAAGCCAGCTGGCGGGCGAAGTGGTGCACCCGGAAATACGCGCCGTCGGCACCGAGCGCCTCGGCGGCGACGGCCAGGTCGATCGACTGCAGCAGCGCATCGGCGGCCGATCGCGTCCGCGAGTGCGGCGAGGGATCCCAGTGGCCGAAGGAGAGGAAGCCGATTTTCTTCATGACGGGCCCTTGGAATGGTGTGCCCAGGTTTGCGGGCAGCGGGAATCAGCGGGTCGAGGCGATTGTAGGACCTCGCAGGACGCTGCCGGCGTCGTGCATCCGCTGTCAGCGCCGCGTCGCCAGCACCCCGTCCAGCGCCGGCTGCGCCTTGAATCCGGCCTTCTCCAGCCGCTTCTGCACTTCGCGCGGCACGTTGCGGCCGCTGGTCAGCTTGTTGGGGCTGCCGGTGTAGTGGAACAGCTGTCCACCGCGGCGCAGCACCCGCGCCAACTGGTCATAGAAGGCCTGCGAATACAGCTCGCCGGCGATGCCGAAGCGCGGCGGATCGTGCAGGACCGCGTCCATCGAGGCATCGGCGATCCGCGCGATGGCCTGCGAGACGTCGGCATGGACCAGGTGCAGGCGGCCGCCGCTGCTGTCGGCGTCGGGATCGGGCGACCACGGGTTGAGGGTGCGCAGCCACAGCACGTCGGGGTTCTTCTCGAAGGAGTGCAGCTGCGCGACGCCGGCCTCCAGGCAGCATGCGGCGAAGTAGCCCAAGCCGCCGCAGGTGTCGAGCACGGTCTTGCCGCGCGGCTGCACCAGCGCCACCTTGCGGCGGGCATCCTCGAACGGGGAGACCTGTGCGGTCGGCAGCATCTTGATGCCGTCGATCTCGAACGTCGGCGCGCCCCAGTCGGTGGGCACCAGCTTGATCAACGCGCCGGAGAAGCGCGATGCCGGCACGAACGCATCGCCATCCCAGTAGTGGATCGTGCGCGGCCTGAGCTTGGCCGGCGGATACGGATAGTCGTGGTCGCGCCAGGACCAGCGCTCGACATCCAGCCGGGCGGTGGTGGTGGTTCGCCCGAGATCGAACGAGCCCGTGTACTCGTCCGCCGCCGCCTTGCGGGCGGCGAGCAGGGCCTCGGCAACGGGCAGCGTCAGCAGTGGACCGGTGTAGTGGCTCATGGCGGCCCGCATTGTCGTCCATTGCGCCGGGGCACGGCACCCGTGCCGGTGCGATGGTCGATTCCCGGAGGGACACGCAACGCCGTGTGTGCACGATCCCGGGGGACAGGGGCGTCATGGGGGGGCATGGGAGCCGGTGTTCTTCCCGGGCATCGCCGCAGCTGATTGGTGTCGGGCGTCGGCCCTTCCACATCCCTGGAACTCATCCATCGTCTCCACGGCCCTCCAACCGTCGTCCCCGCGAAGGCGGGGACCCAGCGACTTCAGCTTGCGCCGCAAGGTACTGGGCCCCCGCCTTCGCGGGGGCGACGGTCGATTTGACAAGAAACCGACAACAGTCGGCGCCGCATGCGGTGCCTGACGCCGGCTTCAGCCGCCGGCACCGCCATCGGCCGTGCGACGGTAGACCAGCAGCCGCGGCGACTTGTTGCCACCCTGTGCGACCGCGTCGTCGCGTTCCAGGACGAAGCCGCTGTCGGCCAGCAGGCGCGACAGCGTGTTGCCGTTGCCGCGCCCGGGATCGCTGATCACGATCTCGCAGGCCGGCGCCGCCAGCTGCGGCACCAGCGTGGCCAGCATGGCGGCGTGGCGGCTCTCGTAGAGCACGTCCGAGGCAATGATCATGTCGAAGCGGCCCATCTCGCGCGGGGCAGCTTCCCAGTCCAGCTGGCGGTAGGGAACCGAGTCGAGCGCGTTGAGCGCGGCGTTGTAGGCCAGGAACACCTCGGCCAGCGGGTGGTAGTCGCTGGCCACGATATCGGCGCCGCGCCCGCGCAGCACCAGGCTGGCCAGTCCCAGCCCGCAGCCCAGCTCGAGGATGCGCTTGCCGGCGATGTCGTGGCTGGCCATGGCCTCGGCCAACCGCTGCCCGGCAGGCCACACCTGGCCGAACAGGCTCCATTGCGCCGAGGAGATGCCGGCGTCGGCCGCGGTCTGGTCGGGATCGGCGTACTGCTGCGTATCGGCCAGGGCGCGGATGGCATAGGTGCGCTGGCCGAAAGTGAGCTGGTGGATGTGCGTGCGGTAGCCGGGCATGGTCGCTTCCGAGGCGGTGCCGCGACGATGCCGCAGCGGGAAAGGAGAAGCGAAACGACGGCGATAACGCAGGCGAAACGCACGAACATTCGTGGTATCCGCGCATGCTACGGGAAAACCGCCGGCTGCGAGTGCACTGGACGGCGTAGCCGCAGCTCGGGTGGCGGCAGTGCTCGTTCTGGTGCGCCTTGAGCGGTTGTGGCCGCAGGCGACGTGCCCGCTGGCCGGGAGTCGCCGGCGCTCGTGCGATGGCCTGCAATCCGGGCCCATCGCCGCCTGTCTCTACCTGTCATTCACGGCGCACTTGCCACACTGGCGCGGTCAAGGGGCAGGGGCTGTTTTTACTAGAAGGCAAATTGCCATGAATACGACCAAGCTTTCCGCAAAGATCGAACAGGACGCCCGGAGGCTGCAGGATTCGCCGCTGGCCACGCCGACCGACCTGCAACCGGATGCGACCCGCGACATCGCTGGCGCGATGAATCCGATCCTGGCGGACGTGTTCGCGCTGTACCTGAAGACCAAGAACTTCCATTGGCACGTCAGCGGCCCGCACTTCCGCGATTACCACCTGATGCTGGACGAGCAGGGTGAACAGCTGTTCGCCATGACCGACGCGATCGCCGAGCGCGTGCGCAAGATCGGTGGCCGCACGCTGCGTTCGATCGGCGAGATCTCCCGCATCCAGCGCGTGCTGGACAACGATGCCGAGTACGTCGAGCCGTCGGACATGCTGGCCGAGCTGCGCGACGACAACAAGGAACTGGCCGCGCGCCTGCGCGAGGCGCACGGCGTGTGCGAGGACTACAACGACATCGCCACCGCCAGCCTGATCGAGAACTGGATCGACGAGACCGAGCGCAGGACCTGGTTCCTGTTCGAGTCCAGCCGTCACTCCGACGCGAGCGGCCACTGATCCAGTGGCCGTGTGCGCACCTGCGTGCGCATGCCGCGACAGGGCCGGCATCGGGACAACCCGGTGCCGGCCCTTCGTGTATCCGCCCGCGTGCCATGCATGCCCTGCATGGGGAAGGCGCCACCCATCGCGGATGCGGCCGTGCGGCGCCACGCAGGCGATGCCAGTGCGGTCTGCATGGCCCAGGACACTCCGGCCGGTTGACGCCGTCCCTCGCGCCGTCGGATGCTCATCGTCCCCTGGGCCAGGCATGGCACGTCGATGATCACGATCCACCCCCTCACCACCGCCACGCAATCCGGCGGCAGCTGGGTGGATCTGTGCCAGCCCAGTGCGCAGGACCTGGAGAAGGCCGCCGACACGGTTGGCTTCCAGATCCCCGACCGCGCCAGGATCAGCGAGATCGAGTTCACCAGCCGCGTGCGCAGCGTCGGCGACGTGCTGTTCCTGAACCTGCCGCGCTTCCAGGAAGGCGACACCTCGGTGGCGCCGCTGGGCTTCGCCTTGTCGCCCACCGCGCTGGTGACCCAGCGCGAGCATCCGCTGGCGTCGCTGGAAACCATCGCCCACGACATCGACCATCACCCGTGCCTGGATTCGGTGGACCTGTTCCTGCGCATCGTCGAGCACATCGTCGACCGGCTCGCCGACCGCCTGGAATCGCTTGAGGCCGAGGTCACCGACACTACGCGCGAGAGCTTCGACGACAGCCAGCGCTTCCGCGACCGCGAGGACGCGCTGCGCCGGGTGGGCAGCATCGGCCGCCGGCTGGGGTCGATCCACAACACCGTGCTCGGCCTGCAGCGCATCGTCACCTACCTGGACGAGGCCACGCCGGCCTGGTTCGGTGAAGGCGCGCCGCAACGGCTCAAGCTGATCCACAAGGACCTGCTGTCGCTGAGCGAGTTCGAGCAGCAGCTGGGCGACCGCGTGGAATTCCTGCTCGACAGCGTGCTGGGCCTGATCACCACCGACCAGAACGAGGTGATGAAGGTCATGGCGGTGGCCTCGGTGGTCGGGGTGCCGCCGACCGTGCTGGTCGGGATCTGGGGCATGAACTTCGCCTACATGCCGGAACTGCACTGGCATCCCGGTTATTTCGTGGCGCTGGGGGCGATCGCGCTGAGCATCGCCCTGCCGCTGGCGTGGTTCCGCCGGCGACGCTGGATCTAGCCGGCTGGACACGGGCGAAACACCGTGCCCGGCGGCGATTGCATCGCCACCGGGGCGGGCGTACAACGGCCCCGTACCCGCCAGGAGATGCAGTCATGCCATTGCAGAAGGCTCTCGAACGTGCACGTGAGGACAAGCGCGAAGGTAAGTCGGCCAGTACCCAGGCCGGCGAGTTCGTGCGCGAGGAAATCGACAACGTGCGCGCCGGCAAGAGCGGCGCGCGCTCGGTGAAGCAGGCGATCGCCATCGGCCTGTCCGAGGCGCGCCGCGCGGGCGTGGACCTGCCGCCGCCGCGCAAGGGCGCCGCCCCGGCCGCCACCCGCGCCAAGGCTATCAAGGACCTGGAGGCCGGCGAGGAAGATCCCGGCCGCAAGCCGTCGCCCAAGCGCTCGGCTGCCACCAGCAAGGCGCTCAAGCGCGAAGGCAACGCGGCGATCACCGAGCAGGCGCTTTCGCAGCAGGCCAGGTCGGCGGCGGCCAAGCGCACCCCGGCCCAGCGCAGCGCGGCCGCACGCAAGGCCGCCGCGACCAAGGGCCCGGAGGAACGCTCGGAAGCGGCCAGGAAGGCCGCGCGGACCCGGGCCCGCAAGCAGGGCTGATCGCGCCAGGGCCTGCGCACTCAGCCGGTGCGCATGGGCCTTGGCCTGCTTAGCGAGCGTCCAGCGACAGCGCCGGGAAGCCGGCGTGATGCATGACCTCGCGCAGCAGCACCAGTGCGGAGACGAAGTCCAGGTCCTCGGGTATGCCCTCATGTCGCGCAGGGTGCCCGGCGGCGACGCTGGCCAGGCGGTTGAATACGCGCTCCACGGCATCGATGTCGAGCAGCGCATTCGCCTGCGCGGACACGCCCGCGACTTCGGCGATGCGCCCGAACACCGCGTCGGCGCTCGCCAGCGGTAACGGAGCCAGCTGGCGGATGCGCGCGACCTGCGGCATCAGCACGTCCTCGACATCGGCGATCAGCTGCTCCAGCTCGGCCTCGCGCGGCGGGAACCGCGACAGGTTGCGGCGCAGTGTCCGCATGCCGAGCGGCAGTGTCAGGGTGGGACTTCGCGATGTCGCAGTGGCCGCTTGCGCCGAGTCCGCTCCAGCCGAGAAGCGCAGGTCCTCGGCACCGATGTGCAGATGCAGGGTCATGCGGCGATGGTAGCGGTCATCGCCGCGGTTGCCGACATGGGCGGGCTGCCTGGCCGGCGTGGCCGGGCACGGGTGGCAGGCGTCGCCGCGCGCATCCGCCGCAACCGCGGGCCAAACAGGAACGGCGCCGTGTGGCGCCGTTCCGGTGTCGATCAGGTGGCCGCCGCGGTCACTGCGCCGGCGCGGCAGTGTCCTTGCCATCGCGCATGCGGTCGCGCGCGGCCTTGAACGGATTGCCTTCATACCAGTTCGGCCAGGCGTCGCCGCCGGCCAACTGCTGGCCCACCTCGTACAGCGCCTGCAGGTCCTCGACGGTGCCGTCCAGCTTCCAGGTGTCCGGATCGTACTCGTCGGCCGGCGAGTGGTAGCGCTTGGCATAGGCCTCGGTGGCGCGCTTGCCGGCGGCCACGCCGCCTTCGCGCAGGTCGTCGCCGCCATCGGCGTACAGCGCCGGCACCCCGGCCTTGGCGAAGTTGAAGTGGTCAGAGCGGAAGTAGGAGCCGTTCTGCGGCGAGGATTCGCTGTGCAGGGTGCGGCCCTGCAGGGCCGCGATCGGCTTGAGGATGTCCTCCAGTTCGGAGCTGCCGTAGCCGACCACGGTCATGTCGCGGGCGCGACCGGCCACCGACATCGCGTCGATGTTGATGACGCCGGCGATCTTGTCCAGCGGGAAGGTCGGGTGGGCGACGTAGTACTGCGAGCCGAGCAGACCCGACTCCTCCAGCGTCACCGCCAGGAACACCACCGAGCGCTCGGGCCGGGGCTCCTGGTGGGCGAACGCATCGGCGATCTCGAGGATGCCGGCCACGCCGGTGGCGTTGTCCACCGCGCCGTTGTAGATGTTGTCGCCGTCGGGGCCGGACTCGCCCTCGTGCTTGCCCAGGTGGTCCCAATGCGCCATGTACAGCACCGCCTCGTCGGCGCGGCGGGTACCCGGCAGCACGCCGACCACGTTGCGCGACTTCTTCTCGGCGATGGTGCTCTTGAGGTCGACCGAGAAGCGGGCCTTCAGCGGCACCGGCTTGAAGCCGCGCCGGCTGGCGTCGCGGTAGGCGCGGTCCAGGTTCAGCCCGGCATCGGCGAACAGCTGGCGCGCGGCGTCGGCCGACAGCCAGCCCTGCACCGGCAGGCGCGGCGCCGGGTCGTCGGCGGCCGGCAGGTCGTACTGCGCGCCGGACCAGGAGTTCTTCACCACGTCCCAGCCGTAGCTGGCGCCGGGGGCGTCGTGGACGATCAGCGCGGCGGCCGCGCCCTTGCGCGCGGCCTCCTCGAACTTGTAGGTCCAGCGGCCGTAGTAGGTCATCCGCTTGCCTTCGAACAGGCTCTCGTCGCCGGTGTGGAAGCCGGGGTCGTTGACGAACATCACCACCGTCTTGCCCTTCCAGTCCTGGCCGGCGTAGTCGTTCCACTGCTGCTCGGGCGCGTCCACGCCGTAGCCGACGAACACCAGCTCGCTGCCGTCGACCTTCACCTCGGGCTGGCCGCTGCGGGTGCCGACCACGATGTCGGTGCCGAACTTCAGTTCGCGGGACTGGCCGTCGGCCAGCGTCAGCCGCGGCACGGTGCCCTCGTCGGCGGTGGTCTCCACCATCGGCACGTCCTGGAACCAGCTGTCGCCGTTGCCCGGCTGCAGGCCGATGCGCTGCATCTGGTCGCGTATGTACTCCACCGTCTTGTCCTCGCCCGGCGTGCCGGGGCCGCGGCCCTCGAACGCGTCGGAGGACAGCGTCTTCACCAGCTCGCCGAAGTCGGCCTCGTTGATGGTGTCGGCGAAGGCGTGGCCGGGGGCCGCGGGGGCCTGGGTCGCGGCAGGCGCCGCGGTTTCGGCCTGGGGACTGGCGGCATCGCGCTTGCACGCGCTCAGCGCCACCACCACGATCAGGCACAGCATCAGCTTGCGGGGCATCGGGGAGTCTCGGTTCGGCGGAACCCCGATTCTAGGGGATCGTCCGGTCGATCGCCCCGCCGGGCCGCGTGCGCCGGCCGCGGCCGGACCGGCGCCGCCGTGTGCGCGTCACTCCTGGGGCGCGGTGTCGGTGCTGAACGGCTGCGCGGTGGCGCCGGTGACCGGGCCGATCCTGGCCGAGGTGTGCACATAGAGCACCACCTCACGCTGGAATTCCAGCGGGCCGTCGACGACGGCATTGGGGCCGATGACCACGCGCGGCTTGCGTGCCGGGCGCATCGACAGGCTGAAGCTGGGCTTGTTGATGCGGATGCCGCCGCCCACGTGCGATCCCACGCCCACGGTGATGTCGCCGTTGACCGTCTCGATTCCCTTGCCCAGGCGGGTGGCGACCAGGCCGATGCTGCCGTTGACCGTCTCGATGCTGCCGTCCACCTGGCTGCCGCGGTCGAAGAACACGCTGCCGTTGACCGTCTCCACGTCGCCGGCCACCGTCACCTGCTGGTCGGCGCGGATGCCGCCGTTGACCGTGGACAGGTTGCGCGCGCTGGCATGGCTGGCGACGGTGATGCCGCCATTGACCGTCTCCACGTCGCGCACCTGGGCGCGTTCGCCGACGCGGATGCCGCCGTTCACCGTATCCAGGTCGCGGTACTGGCTTCCGGCTTCGGCGCTGATGCCGCCGTTGACCTTGCTGATGTCCTGCGCGGCCAGCACCGGCAGGGACGTGGACAGGGACAGCAGGAACAGGAGGGCAAGGGGCGCGCGTTTCATGGATTGCCTCGCGGTGGTGGCGTGATGGAGGGCCGGCAGGAATGACGGCACGCTTGAATGACAGCACGCTTGGCTACAATCCGCACCTGTCTTAAGTCACTGGAAGCCGCCTTGTCCCAGCCCGCCCGTGGTCCGCTGCAGCGAACGCCGCCATCGCGCGCCGCCCTGTGGCCCGGCCCGTGGCGGCGAACGCTGGCCGCCTGCCTGGTGGCCGCGCTGCTGGCCTGGCTGCCGCCGGCGTCGGCACAGAACCCGCGCGAGGCCGAGCAGCGGCTGCAGAAGGTGCGCAGCGAACTCAAGGACATCACCCAGGAACGCCGGCGCATCGAGGGCCAGCGCGGCGACGCCTCGCGCAGCCTACGCGAGGTCGACGAAAAGGTGGCACGCAGCAGCCGCGCGCTGACCGAGACCGGGCAATCGCTGGAGAGCGAGAACCGGGCGCTGGCCGAACTGCAGGAACGGCGGCAGCGGCTGCAGCAGGGGCTGGAGGAGCAGCGCCGGACCCTGGCCGCGCTGCTGCGCGCGGCCTACGCGGTGGGCGACAACGCGCCGCTGAAGCTGCTGCTGTCGCAGGACAAGGTGGCCGACGCCAACCGCGTGCTGGCTTATCACCGCTACGTGCAGCGCGAGCGGGCGAGCTCGATCAAGGCGCTCGCCGGCGACCTGCAGCAGCTGCAGGAGGTCGAGCAGCAGATCGTGGCGCGCCGCGAGGCGCTGCAGCAGGCCCACGCGCGGCAGAAGACGCTGGTGGCCGAACTGGCGCGCGACCGCCAGCAGCGCGCCAAGGTCGTGGCCGAGCTCGACCAGCGCTACCAGGACCGCAGCGAGCGCGAGAAGGCGCTGGGGCAGGACGCGCGCTCGCTCGAGCGGTTGCTCGCCAACCTGCGCGCGGCCGCCGCCCGCGCCGAGGCCGAGCGTCGCGCCGCTGCCAGG
>JAFADB010000124.1 GCA_023425225.1 Pseudomonadota bacterium | reverse complement strand
GCTGGGGATGCGCAGGTACTTGCTGTAGCCGCGCAGGCTGTCGTGCACCTGCGCCGCCAGTTCGCGGGTGGGGGTCAGCACCAGCGCGCGCGGCTTGCGCGGGCCGTTGACCGGCTGCGGGGTGGTGCCCAGGTGCTGCAGCAGCGGCAGGCCGAACGCGGCGGTCTTGCCGGTGCCGGTCTGCGCGCCGGCCAGCAGGTCGTGGCCTTCCAGCGCAAGCGGGATGGCCTGCTCCTGGATCGGGGTGGGGTTCTCGTAGCCCTGCTCGGCAAGCGCGCGCAGCAGGAAGGGCGCAAGGCCCATGGATTCGAAAGACATTGGTGGAAACGCTCCAAAAAGCAAAAGTTCAGGACCCGCACATGCCTTGCGGCCTGCGGAAGATCGGATCGATCGGTGACTCGGAGCGTTCCCGTGAACCGCGCTGCGAGCAGGGGGAACAACCGGCGCGGATGCGCAGGCTGGAATGCATGACGAAGGCGTCGGGCTGGGGGCGGGTGCGGAATCGCGAGGATCCGTGGCACCGGCGGTCCCGGAAGGGAAACGGACGAGCGCAGGCAGACCCGCCAAGTCTACAGGCAAATGCCAGCCGCCACAAAGGATGCGGCGCTGCAGCGGGCCGGCGGGCCGGCACGCTGCCTACAATCGGCGGTTCTCTCGCCTGGCCCACGTTCGTCCATGAAGCTCGGATCCCTGAAGCAAGGCGGCCGCGACGGCACGCTGATCGTCGTTTCCCGCGACCTGTCGCAGGCGGTGCGGGCCACCGCCATCGTCCCGACCCTGCAACGCGCGCTGGAGGACTGGCAAGACGCCGCGCCGCGCCTGCAGGCGCTGGCGCAGGCGCTGGAGGCCGGCTGCGCCGAGGGCGCGTTTGCGCTGAAAGTCGATGCGCTCGCCGCACCGCTGCCGCGCGCCTACGAATTCCTCGACGGCAGCGCCTACCTGCCGCATGTGGAGCGCGTGCGCCGCGCGCGCGGTGCCGAGGTGCCGGCCAGCTTCTACACCGATCCGCTGATGTACCAGGCCACCAGCGCGTCCTTCCTCGGCCCGCGCGATCCGGTGCGGGTGCCCCGCGAGGACTACGGCATCGACCTGGAGGCGGAGATCGTGGTGGTCACCGACGACGTGCCGATGGCGGTGGCGCCGGAGCAGGCGGCCGGCCACATCCGGCTGGTCGGGCTGGTCAACGACGTCTCGCTGCGCAACCTGATCCCGGCCGAGCTGGCCAAGGGCTTCGGCTTCCTGCAGTCCAAGCCGCGCTCGGCGCTGTCGCCGGTGTTCGTCACCCCGGACGAGCTGGGGCCGGCCTGGCAGGGCAGCACGCTGCACCGGCCGCTGGTGACGCATATCAACGGCCAATGGTTCGGCGCGCCCGAGGCCGGGCAGGACATGCAGTTCGATTTCGCGCAGCTGCTGGCCCATGCCGCCCGTACCCGGCCGCTGCAGGCGGGCACGCTGGTCGGCTCGGGCACCATCGCCAACCACGACACCTCGCGTGGGGCCTCGTGCCTGGCCGAGCAGCGCACCGTGGAAACGCTGCGCGACGGCCAGCCGTCCACGCCGTTCCTGGCGTTCGGCGACACGGTGCGCATCGAGATGTTCGACGCCGACGGCGCCAGCATCTTCGGCGCGATCGAGCAGCGGATTGAGCCGCTGCCGCAACCGTGACGCGAACCGGCGGCCGCGGCCCGGTCCCGGCCGGGATATGCCGGCATGGCTGACGAGCGCCTGCAGCTGTACACCTACTGGCGCTCGAGCGCGGCCTACCGGGTGCGCATCGGCCTGGCGCTGAAGTCGCTGGAGTACGAATCGGTGCCGGTCAGCCTGGTGCGGGACGGTGGCGAACAGCACCTGCCGGCCTACGCCCGGGTCAACCCGCAGCAGCTGGTGCCGGCGCTGTGCCACGGCGGGCAGCTGGTCCGCCAGTCGCTGGCGATCCTGGAATACCTGGACGAACTGTGGCCGTCGCCGCCGCTGCTGCCGCCTGATGCCGCCGGCCGTGCACGGGTGCGCGCGCTGGCGCAGCTGGTCGCCTGCGACATCCACCCGCTCAACAACCTGCGGGTGCTGCGTTTCCTCGAGGAGCACTGGGAGGTGCCGACGCCGCAGCGAAGGGCCTGGATCGCGCACTGGATCCAGACCGGCCTGCAGGCCTTCGAGCAGCTGCTGGAGGATCCGCATGCCGGGCGCTTCTGCCACGGCGACACCCCCGGCCTGGCCGATTGCTGCCTGCTGCCGCAGCTGTATAACGCCCGTCGCTTCGACATCGACCTGTCGCCGTATCCGCGGATCGGCGAGGTCGAGGCGCACTGCCTGGCGCTGCCGGCCTTCGCCGCCGCCCGGCCCGAGAACCAGCCCGACGCACCGGCCTGACCGGCTCGCGGGACCCGTGCGACTGGCGGGGGCCGCGTCAGCCGCGACGGCTTGGCGCGCCATTCCCCGAGGGTAAAGCCCCTCGCGGCTGATGGCCCGGAGGCCACATGGCGCCGCCCCCCCCCGCGCTTCTGCGCCGGGAACCCTCAGCCGAAACCGTGGGTGATGCGCGGCGCGCTGGCGCTCTCGTAGTCGGCGTAGGGGTCGTGCTCGCCGGAGGCGCCCTCGGACAGGCGGAACTTCAG
>JAFADB010000122.1 GCA_023425225.1 Pseudomonadota bacterium | reverse complement strand
GAGATGGGCCAGTGGCTGGTGCCGCTGGTGGAGGCCGGCGCGGACATCCTGCACTGCTCGCAGCGCCGCTTCTGGGAGCCGGAGTTCCCGCAGGTCGATGGCGAGCACGGCCTGAACTTCGCCGGCTGGGCGAAGAAGCTCACCGGCGCGCCGACCATCTCGGTCGGCTCGGTGGGCCTGTCCGGCGACTTCCTCGGCGCCTTCGCCGGCGAGCATTCGCACGCGGTCGGGCTGGACGAACTGGTACGGCGCATGGAGCGCGAGGAATTCGACCTGATCGCGGTGGGCCGGGCGATCCTGGCCGACCCGCACTGGGTCGGCAAGATCCGCAGCGGCGATACCGCCGACCTGCGCGACTTCGACCGTTCCGCGCTGGCCACGCTGGTGTGAAGCCGCCGCGGCCGGGCGCGCTTCAGTCCTGCGGCGTGTCCGGCACCGGCTCGCGCGGGCGCCGTCGCCGTCCACCCGCGGACGGCACGGCCTGGCCGAGCAGTTCGGCCGGCAGCGCCGGGATCGGGGTGCGCTCGTCGGCCGCCTCGCGGCGCAGCCAGTCGATGAACGACTGCGCCGCCGGGCCGGGCATGCGGTGCGAGGGATGCACGATGTAGTAGGCGTAGCGCGCCTTCAGCGCCGGTCCGGGCAGGCGTACCAGCTCGTGGCGCTGCAGGTACGGCTGGGCGATGTGGGTGCGCGCCAGCGCGGCGCCCATGCCATAGACGGCCGCGCGCATCGCGTCGGTGCTGTCGTTGAAGGTGATCTGCGGCGGCGGGACCGGCCCGCGCACCCCGGCGGCGCGGAACCACTCGGGCCAACCCTGCGGGGAGAGGTCGTCCAGCAGCGGCAGCGTGGCGATGCCGGCCGCATCGCGCAGTGCGATCGCCTCCGGCAGCGCGGGCGAGGCCACCGGGAACAGCTCGTCCTGCATCAGCAGGTGCGCGGTCAGTCCCGGCCAGTGGCCCAGGCCGTAGCGGATGCCCAGCTCCGGGCCGCCGCTGTCGAAGCGCGAGAACGCGCTGTCGGTCTGGATGTCCAGGCGCACGTGCGGATGGGCGCGGCGGAAGCGCGGCAGCCGCGGCAGCAGCCAGCAGTAGGACAGCGAACGCAGCGTGGACACGCGCAACGGCGTGCCCTGGGCGGCCGGCGACAGGCAGGTGGCGACGGCTTCGAGATCGGCCATGGCGGCGGTGGCGGCATCGGCCAGGCGCCGGCCCTCGGCGGTCAGCAGCACGCCGCGGGCATGGCGCTGGAACAGCGGTGCGCCGAGCTGGGCCTCGAGCTTGCGGATGTGATGGCTGACCGCGCTGGCGGTCAGGTGCAGTTCCTCGGCGGCCCGGGCGAAGTTCAGGTGGCGCGCGGCGGTGGCGAACACGCCCAGTGCGGGCAGCAGGGTCGGGCGCAGGTGCATCGAGACATGAGCAGGATTTGTGGCTTGCCCCGATACTACGCGCTTGTCGCGGCCCGGCGCGGCGCCGATGCTGGCCGCCGTCTCCCTCGCCCACGACTTCCCGCAATGTCCGACCTTTCTCCCCGCCCGCGCACCGCCTGCGCATGGCTGACGCGTCCCTCCGGCCCGGCTGGAGCGACGGCATGAGCGCCGCTCCGGGCCTGTCCGTACCCGCTCGCGACTGGCGCATGCTGCTGGAACTGGGCGGGCTCGGCCTGGTGTGGGGCAGCTCGTTCCTGTTCATGCGCATCGCCGCGCCGGCGTTCGGGCCGTTCGCGCTGGTGGAGCTGCGGCTGGCGCTGGGGGCGGTGGTGCTGTTGCCGTTCCTGTGGATGGCGCGCCGGCACTTCCCGGCCCGGCGCTGGCCCGGCCTGGCCGCCATCGGCGTGCTGAACTCGGTGCTGCCGTTCCTGCTGTTCGCCTGGGCGGCGCAGCGCGCACCGGCGGCGATCGGCGCCATCTGCAACGCGATGACGGTGCTGTTCACCGCGCTGATCGCGTTCCTGTTCTTCGGCGAGCGCATCGGTACGCGGCGTTCGCTGGCGCTGCTGGTCGGCTTTGTCGGCGTGCTGGTGCTGGCCACCGGCAAGTCGGCGGGGCTGAGTGTCGGTCCGGCCGCGGCGGCAGGCACGCTGGCCTCGCTGTGCTACGGCATCGGCTACAACCTGGTGAAGCGGCACATGGCCGACCTGCCGCCGGCGGCCTCGGCCGCCGCGACGCTCGGCAGCAGCGCGCTGCTGCTGGCGCCGCTGGCCTGGCTGCACTGGCCGGCAGTGATGCCGCCGGCCAATGCCTGGGCCAGCGCGGCGATGCTCGGCGTGCTGTGCACCGGCCTGGCCTACCTGGTGTATTACCGGCTGATCCAGCGCATCGGTCCGGCACGCGCCTCCACCGTGACCTACCTGATACCGGTGTTCGGTGCGCTGCTGGCGTGGGCGCTGCTGGGCGAACCGCTGACCTGGACGATGCTGCTGGCCGCCGTGCTGATCCTGGGCAGCGTGGCCTTCAGCCAGCGCGGGCGCTAGCACGCCTGTCGTGCCCGATGGCGCCCGCCGACGGCCGCGCGGGGGTGCTGCCGGACCGTCCGGATTGGATGCCGGCCGGGATTGATCCGGATCAAGTACGCCACGGAGCGGCGGAGCCAATATGGGATCGACCACAAAGAGGAGGATGTCCCATGAAAGCGCTCGTCTACCGCGGTCCCGGCAAGAAGGAATGGACGGAGAAGGAAACCCCGGCCCTGCAGCACTCCACCGATGCCATCGTGCGCATCACCCATACCACCATCTGCGGCACCGACCTGCACATCCTCAAGGGCGACGTGCCCGAGGTGGTGGAAGGGCTGACCCTCGGCCACGAGGGCGTGGGCGTGATCGAGCAGGTCGGCGAGGGGGTGTCCAACTTCAAGGTCGGCGACCGCGTGCTGATCTCCTGCATCACCTCGTGCGGGCGCTGCGAGTACTGCAAGAAGCAGCTGTATGCGCATTGCACAGACGGCGGCTGGATCCTCGGCCACATGATCGACGGCACCCAGGCCGAGTACGTGCGCATTCCGCATGCCGACAACAGCCTGTACCCGGCGCCGGCGGAGGTGGACCCGGAGGCGCTGGTGATGCTCAGCGACATCCTGCCCACCGGCTTCGAGATCGGCGTGCTGGCCGGCAAGGTGCAGCCGGGCGACACGGTGGCCATCGTCGGCGCCGGCCCGATCGGCATGGCGGTGCTGCTGACGGCGCAGTTCTACTCGCCCTCGCGCATCATCATGGTGGATACCGATCCGGCGCGGCTGGAAGTATCGCGCCGCTTCGGCGCCACCGACCTCGTCGATGCCGGCAGCGGCGACGCGGTGGAAGCGATCATGGCGCTGACCGGCGGCAAGGGCGTGGACGTGGCGGTGGAGGCGGTGGGCATTCCGGCCACCTTCGATACCTGCCAGTCGATCATCGCCCCGGGCGGGCGCATCGCCAACGTCGGCGTGCACGGCAAGCCGGTGGAGCTGCGCCTGGAGAAGCTGTGGATCCGCAACATCACCCTGGCGACCGGGCTGGTGTGCACCTACAGCACGCCGATGCTGCTGCAGACCGTGGCCTCCGGCAAGGTGAAGCCGGAGCAGCTGGTGACCCACCGCTTCGCGCTGGACGACATCGAACAGGCCTATGCCGTGTTCGGCAACGCCGCGCACGAGAAGGCGATGAAGGTGATCCTGCAGGCGGCGTGATGCAGTAGCCGGTTCGAGGGAGCGGCGCAACGCCGCTCCCGCACGGCATCAGGCGGCCGGCGGCACGCGCACCGGCAGCGGCACGTTGCACAGGTCGATGTGCCCGGCCGGGCGCCTGTAGAAATCGTCCACGCGATTGCGCCGGGCCTCGACCACGTCGCGGAAGGTGCGGCTGTCGGTGCGCAGCAATTGCAGCGGCGTGCGCTCGGCCTCGGGCACGTCGCTGGCCAGGCGGATGGCGCGGATCGGCGTGCGCTGCGCCGGGTCCTCGTAGAAACCCATCGGCTCGGGCCCGCGCGGGATCGTGCTCAGCAGCTCCATGCCCTTCACCACGCGTCCGACCACGGTGATGTTGTCGTCCAGCTGGCGCGGCGACTGGCCGATGACCACGTACAGTTCGGCGCCGATGCTGCTGTCGTCGGCATTGTTGCGGCCGGCACCGACCGCGCCGTAGCAGTGCGCCAGCCAGGTGCGGTCGCGGGCCGGGTCGCGGCCGACCGGGAAGCCTTCGCTGAAGCCGACCTGCGGCGCCCAGCCGTCGCTGTCGGGCAGGCGCTCGAACGGCAGCGAGCCGATCGGGCGCGAGAATTCGGCCGGCAGGTGGGTCCTGGCGCTGCCCAGCGACTTGGCCTTGCCCGGTTCCTCGCCGTCGGCGTCGCCGAACTGCACCACGAAGTTGTCCTGCGAGCGATAGATGCTCAGCCCGTCCCAGAAGTGCTCGTGCGCCAGCGTGCGGATGTTGCCCGCGTGCGCGGGCGCGAAATCCGGCGCCAGCTCGATGACCACGCGGCCGCCGGCCAGTTCCATGTAGAGCGTGTTGGCCGGGTCCAGGGTGCGCCAGTCGCTGGCCGGTGAGGCCTCGAGGATCTGCTGCGGACTGCGGTAGGCGGTGGCGGCGCCGGCCAGCAGTGGGACGAAGGCGAGGGCCAGCGACAGCAGGGCGAGGCGGGGTTTCATCGGCGATCCGGGCAGGGGGAAGCGGTCGATTCTCGTCGAAGCGGAGCGGGCCGCGCCAGCGGCGGGCGGGGCGGGTGACTATCGGCACATTCGGTATACCTAAGTTCGTAATAGTGTTGACTGCAATGTAGTGAGGCGGGGGGAGGGCGGCATTGCTGGCGGCTTTTCCTCACCCCGCCATCGGCGCTGCCGATGGTCCCCCCTCTCCCGCGGGGCGGGAGAGGGACGTCGGTTTCGCTTCGCGACGATTTTTTTCTGGGAGACGCAGGTGAGTGAACCCGACAGCCAGCTCCGCAAGTTCCAGAAGGAGCTCAGCGCCGGCACCGTGTCGCTGGCGCTGCTGGCGGTGCTGGCGCAGGCCGGCGAGCCACTGTACGGCTACCTGATCGCCAAGCGCCTGGAGCGGGTGGGCGAGGGCGTGCTGAGCGGCAAGCAGAGCGCGCTGTACCCGGTGCTGCGCAACCTGGAAGGCGCCGGCCTGCTGCTCAGCCATGTCG
>JAFADB010000108.1 GCA_023425225.1 Pseudomonadota bacterium | reverse complement strand
GTGCGCCACCCCGCCGAGGCGGGGTGGCTCTACGAGGAGCAGGGTGGGTCACCGGGATTCCCGACAGGTCCCGCCTGGCCAGCAGACGGGACCGTGCCTGCCGCCGCGATCAGTCCGCGGCCGCCAGGCTGCCGACCGGGGCGGTCGCATCGAACGGACCGATCGAGATGCCCCACAGCACGTGCCGGTTGGCTGGGATGTCGCCATAGCCGCCCAGGCCTTCCCGGCCGTAGTGCCGGTCCAGCGCGGTGGTGGTCGGGTTGATCCAGATGCGCACCGTCGGCGCCTCGGCACCGCCGCGGCGCGGGCCGATGGCGTCGATGAACGAGGTCACCAGGCCATGCGGCATCACATAGTGCGAGTACGACTGGAACGCGCGCGGATTCTGCGCCGGATCCAGCGCGAACGGCGCACCGATGGGGCCGTTGAGGTCGGTGGGGTTGCCCAGCACCAGCCCGCTGCCGCCGTTGAGCGGCAGGAAATCGCTGCGGATGCCGTTGCCGACGAAGCCCATCACGCCATCGGGCCCGTCCACGCCGGCGGCGTAGGTCGAGCGATGGGTGATGGTGAACAGGTAGTACTTGCCGTTCTTGAGGTAGATCTGCGGGCGCTCGGTCTGGTCGGTGACGCAGTTGGCCGACAGGATCGGCGGCAGGAACTTCCACTGCGTCAGCGCGGCGTTGGTGGCCACCGCCAGGCCGACGTTGGCCTGCTGGAAGGTGGCACCCGAATCCAGCACGTCCTCCAGGTTCTCCCGGTACGGATCGTCGGCCGCGTAGCCCAGGTCCTCCTCCGTGCATGAGCGCGCCCCGCGCACCACGGCCGTGTTGCCCTCGAACACCATGTACACCTTGCCCGGATGGGCGGGGTCGGTGAACGGGAACGGGTCGCGGAAGTTGTAGAACGGGTTCTGCGCGCCGTTCTGGTAATACACCCCGTCCGGCTGCAGCAGCGCCAGGTGCTGGTCGAAGCCGCTGAACCACACCCGCTGGCTGTTGCTGTGCAGGCGGCCGTCGGTGCGGGCGATGATCGCCACCGCCGGGGTGATGTCCTGCCCGTCGGGGGTGCGGTTGAAGGCCATCGCGGTGTAGTACAGGCTCACCCCGCCCTGGTTGTTGATCAGCCGCGCCGAACCGGACCACTCCGCGTTCTCGGTCAGCGGGGTATCGCCGAAGATCTGCACGCTGGAGCCGTCGGGGAACAGGTGGCCGCCATAGGTCCAGCCGCCGTTGGCCGGGCGCAGCCAGGCCGGGATCCCCGCACGCCGGTAGAAGTAGCCGATGCGCGCGTTGGTGTGGCGGTCGTCGAACAGGTAGCCGGCGTTCGGGTCGGCGGTCAGGGTGAAGATGACCTCCCAGCCGTTGAAGCTGATCTGGTCGGCCTTCATGTCGGCCAGCGGCCAGGTGTCCCACACCCACACGTTCGGATCGGTCTGCGGGAAGTTGGCCGGGATGTCCGGCATCGTCAGCCAGGACGGCATCGAGTTCTGCCCGGGCGCCACCGTCGGGTCGGACATCGCCTCGATCTGGCGCGCGTCGGCGCGGGTCCAGCGCGAGGTGAACGCGGCCTCCGGATGGTAGGCCTGCTGGCTGTGCGGCGTCGGCGCGGGGAATCCATCCTGCGCCGATGCGACGCAGGCGAGGCCGGCTATCGTGAAACCCGATATCCATTTGCAGACATTATGTGGATATCCACTCTGGTATTTACGGGACGTTTTCTCCATGTCGCACCTCCGGGTGGGATAGGCACGCCGCTCGCGGGACGGCGCGGGCCAGTGCTAGCACCGGCTGCGATTGCGTGGCAAGCGGAGATTTATTAACGAAAACAAGAGGTAAACGCCTTCACGGAGCCGTAATGAACGGGCCTCGAAAGGTTCGGTTTCGATGAAATTAATGGGCGCGCGGAATTAATGTTGCGCATTTTCGTTAGCGGTCGATGAAGACAAGGCGGTGCGTCGTGAATCAGGCCTGGACCCGGATGCTGTTGGTTTGTGCGGTGCAGGCATCGGCTGGCGCATGCTCGGCCGGCGATGCGCCGACCGCCGATGCCGGCGGCACCCCGCAGTGGCGTCCGCTGCTGCACTACACCCCGCAACGCAACTGGATGAACGACCCCAACGGCCTGGTGTACTTCCAGGGCCGCTATCACCTGTTCTACCAGTACAACCCCCACGGCAACGACTGGGGCAACATGTCCTGGGGGCATGCCAGCAGCGCCGACCTGCTGCACTGGCAGGAACACGGCGTGGCCATGCCCGCGACCGCCAGCGAAGAGATCTTCTCCGGGTCGATCGTGGTCGACCGGGACAACACCTCCGGGCTGGGCTCGGCCGACACCCCGGCGCTGGTGGCGCTGTACACCAGCGCTTACAAGGCCGGCTCCGGGCACGAGGCGGGCATCCAGGCGCAATCGCTGGCCTACAGCACCGACGGCGGCGGCAGCTGGCACGCGTACGCCCGCAACCCGGTGCTGACGCTGCAGCCGGAGTCGCGCAACTTCCGCGACCCCAAGGTGAGCTGGTACGCCGCGGGCGGCTACTGGTTGATGACCACCGTGGTGGCCGACGCGCAGGTGGTGAAGATCTACCGTTCGAGGAACCTGATCGACTGGGAATTCCTCAGCGATTTCGGCCCGCTCGGCATCCGGAAGCCGGGCATGCTGTGGGAGATGCCGGACCTGTTCCCGCTGCCGCTGGACGGCGACCCCGGCAACGTGAAGTGGGTGATGATCGTCAACGTCAATCCGTGGTCGATCGCCGGCGGCAGCGGCGCGCAGTACTTCGTCGGCCGCTTCGACGGCACCGCCTTCACCGCCGAGAACGTGCCGCCGCCGGATTCGGATCCGTCGCGCTACCTGTGGCTGGACCACGGTGCGGACTTCTACGCCGCGGGTACGTTCGCCCACGTCCCCGACGGCAGGACCGTGGCCATCGCCTGGATGGGCAACTGGGACTACGCCGCGCAGGTGCCGACCGCGCCGTGGCGGGGCGCGATGACGCTGCCGCGCCAGCTCGCGCTCAAGACCATCGACGGCACGCCGCGGCTGGTGCACGCGCCGGTGGACGAGTACCTGCGCCGGGTGCAGCACGGGCACGGGGAGAGCTTCGGCACGGTGACGGTGGACGCAGCATCCAGGGACCTGGGCCCGCGCGCACGCGGCACCGTGCAGGACATCGCGCTGGCGATCCGCCCCGGCCAGGCGCGGCGCGCCGGCCTGGTGGTACGCGGCTCGGCCGATGGCGCGGTGGGCACGCGGATCTTCTACGACACCGCCGAAGGCACGCTCACCGTGGACCGCGCCCGATCCGGCGACACCGGCTTCTCGCCGGCTTTCAGCAAGCAGCACATCGTGTACCTGCCGCTGGACGAGGGCGCGCTGCGGCTGCGCGTGGTGGTGGACCGCGGTTCGGTGGAAGTGTTCGCCGCCGGCGGCCGCGCCGTGGTCACCGACCTGATCTTCCCCGCGCTGGACGACGACCGCGTCGCCGTCTTCGCCGAGCAGGGCGCGGCGAGCTTCGAGGATATCCGCATCACTTCGCTGCAGGGGGAGCCCGGGTCCTAGGGAATGCGGTGTCGCCTGTAGAAGTGGCGCCATGTGGCCTCCGGGCCATAGGCCGCGGAGCTTTAGATTCGATTGGAGCCAACTGTCGGTTCCCGTACCAAACCGATCGTCGTCCCCGCGAAAGCGGGGACCCAGTGCCTTCCCGCGACGCGAACTCAAGTCGCTGGGTCCCCGCTTTCGCGGGGACGACGGCGGGTAGTGCGCAAGGGCTGACAGTCGGCGCTGATCAGGTCAATGGTCGACAGGTGCCGACAAGGCCCTCGCGGCTCATGGCCCGGAGGCCACATAGCGCCACTGCTGCAGGAAGCCGATCGCTGGCAATCGCACCCATTCCCCTCCCTCCTTCGCAACGGAGGGGAACGGCGGAGTACGGCCGCGGCGCGAACTACAGCATCTTCAGGCCGGCGGCGAACTCGTACTTGTCCAGCTTGCCGTCCTTGTCGGCATCGACCATGGACAGGTGCGCCTGCAGCGGATGCCCGGCCAGTTCGGAGGCGCTGAGCTTGCCGTCCTTGTCGGTATCCAGCTTTGCGAAGGCGGCATCGTCGGCGGACGCGGTCCTGGCGGTGTGGCCGGAATGGCCGGTGTGGGCATCGTGCGCATGCGCGGCGTGGTCCTGTGCGGCGACACCGCCGGCCAGGGTCGCGAGCAGGAAGGTGGGAACGAACAGCAGGGTCTTCGGGTTCATGGTTGGATCTCTCGATGATGCGCCGCGGACGGCGCGAGGAAGGAACGAGGCGCCGGCGCACAGGGCGCCGGCGCGGAGGGACGGCAGGGTCAGAACCAGATGCGCACGCCGGCCACCAGGCGGGTGTCGCGCGGGTCCTCGCCTTCGGCGCGGTGGTAGTCGGCGGTGCGCCCGTAGCGGCGTTCGTGGACCACGCCCAGGTACGGCGCGAAGCGGCGGCTGAACTCGTAGCGCAGGCGCAGGCCCGCCTCCACGCTGTTCAGGCCGCTGCCGTTGCCGTAGCGCGGCTCGTCCTTCGCCGAGGCGCTGGCCTCCAGCCGCGGCTGCAGGATCAGCCGGTTGGTCAGCAGCAGCTCGTACTCGACCTCGACCCGCGCCGCGGCCTGGCCGGACTCGCCCAGGTAGGCGGTGGCCGACACCTCGAACTTGTACGGCGCCAGGCCCTGCACGCCGAACGCGGCCCAGCTGCGCGAGTCGCCGGGGCGGAAGTCGTGCCGCACGCCGGCCACCACGTCCCACCAGGCGCTGACGCTGCGGCCGTAGAGCACTTCCAGGTCGGCTGCGCCGGTGCGGCCGCGTTCGCGCTCGCCTTCGCTGCGCAGCCACAGGCGGTTGATGTCGCCGCCGATCCAGGCGCTCGCCTCCCAGGCCTGGCCGCTGCCGGGATCGGCGTCCCAGGTCTCCAGCCGGTCCAGCAGCACCAGGCTGTTGATCGACGATCCGTGCGACATGTGCGCCGAGTCCAGCACCGGAAACGCGGCGGCGCGGTCGGCATCGGTCAGCGCCGGGATCGGCTCGCGCGGCTCGCTCGGTGTCGGCGGCGTGGTTGGGCCCGGCGTGCAGTGACCCATCGCGGCATGCTCGGGCGGGCAGTCGGCCTGTGCCGGCGCGGCGGGCATCGTGCAGTAGCCCATCGCCGCGTGTTCGGCCGAGCAGTGCGCGGTGGCGGCCGGAGGCTGCATGTCGTGCATGGCCGCCGGCGTCGGCGTGCAGTGGCCCATGGCGGCATGCTCGGGCGGGCAGTCGGCCTGTGCCGGCGCGGCGGGCATCGTGCAATGGCCCATCGCCGCATGTTCGGCCGTGCAGTGCGAGGTGGCGGCCGGAGGCTGCATGTCGTGGGTGGCCGCCGGCGTCGGCGTGCAGTGGCCCATGGCGGCATGCTCAGGCGGGCAGTCGGCCTGTGCCGGCGCGGCGGGCATCGTGCAGTGGCCCATCGCCGCGTGTTCGGCCGTGCAGGACGGTG
Organism: Pseudomonadota bacterium; assembly: GCA_023425225.1. Lineage (GTDB taxonomy): Bacteria > Pseudomonadota > Gammaproteobacteria > Xanthomonadales > Xanthomonadaceae > MMGLT7. Next base: position 838 of record JAFADB010000108.1, on the reverse strand, counting down.
CGGCCTGCGCGCGGGCGGATGGTGCCGTGCCCGTTCCCAGGGCCAGCAGCAGCGCGATGGCGAGGGTGTCGGCGTGGTGCTTCATGCCTGCTCCTCCACGCGCACTTCGCGCATCATGCCGCCGTCCATGTGGTAGAGCAGGTGGCAGTGGAAGGCCCAGCGGCCGAGCGCGTCGGCGCGCACGCGGTAGCTGCGGCGGGTGCCCGGCGGCATGTCCACGGTGTGTTTGCGCACCTGGAACTGGCCGTCGGCGTCCTCCACGTCGCTCCACATGCCGTGCAGGTGGATGGGGTGCTGCATCATCGTGTCGTTGACCAGCACGATGCGCACGCGTTCGCCGTAGGTGAGCCGCAAGGGCTCGGCCGAGGCGAACGGGATGCCGTCGAACGACCATGCGAACTTTTCCATGTGCCCGGTCAGGTGCAGCTCGATCTGGCGCGAGGGCTCGCGCCCGTCGGGGTCGGGGAACAGGCTGTGCAGGTCGGCGTAGCGCAGCACCTTGCGGCCGTTGTCGCGCAGGCCGATGCCGGGGTCGTCCAGCCGCGGCGAGGTGGCGTTGCTGCGCATGTCCACCAACGGGTTGTGCATTTCGCTGGCTGGGTGGTGCACGGCGGCGGGCAGCGGCAGGGCGGCGCCGGACATCGCGGCAGCGTGCATCGAGGCGTGGTCCATCGAAGCGGAGGTCGCTGGGCCGTGCTGCATGCCGGCCATGCCTGCCATGTCGTGGCCCATGTCGGCCATGGTCAGGATCGGGCGCGGGTCGAGCGCCGGCACCGGCGCGTCCAGTCCGGGGCGCACGGCCAGCGTGGCGCGGGCGTGGCCGGTGCGGCCCATGTCC